>DAOWMR010000210.1 GCA_030642995.1 Spirochaetales bacterium | reverse complement strand
CTACTTCTTGCCCGTCTTCTACGTCGTACTGCAGCTTCTCATCATCATGGGCATCGGCTTCGTGGTGCGACGCTCGGGAAGGTGGGCCGACAACTTCTTTCAGGGCTTGAGCCGACTGGTAGTCAGAGTCGCCCTTCCGTTTTACTTCATCGTCCGGGTCAGCCGCACCGATCTCTCACAGATCAAGATCATGCTTCTCATGCCGGTCTCAGCCGTAATCGTGGTGGGGATCGGATTCGTTCTCAGCCTGATTCTGTTCACGGTACTACCGTTTCGCGG
This sequence comes from Spirochaetales bacterium, assembly GCA_030642995.1. GTDB lineage: Bacteria > Spirochaetota > Spirochaetia > DSM-27196 > SLST01 > JAHOYX01. The sequence continues at coordinate 5,356 of DAOWMR010000210.1, read as the reverse complement.
GAGCGACCGACGTGCCGGGATTGCCATGGCCACGTTCGGAAACTCCGGCTACCTGCCGCTGGCAATCGCGGAGATCGTTCCCCTCTCGGTCCCACTCGTGGGCGAGCGATTCGGTCTGGAGTTTCCGCCAATCCTCATCGCGGCCTTTCTCTTCGTGCAGAGCCCGCTTCTTTGGTCGGTCGGCCGATACATCATCACGAAATCTGATGCAGATCGAGCAGGCATTCGAATTCGGGATCTGTTCTCACCACCACTTGTAGGCATACTCATCGGCCTGGCCGTGGCCCTGAGCGGTCTCGGGAAGGTCCTGGACAATCCCACGCTCCCGATTGCCCCCGTGTTCGGCGCTCTTGAGCGGCTTGCAGCTATTACTCTTCCGCTGGCGCTCCTCAATCTGGGAGGTCTGATAGGAGGGGTGAAAGTGACACGGGACGACCTGAAATCGCTTCTCGGGATGACCGGCGCCGTCGCGTTCGTGCGTCTGATTCTCCTGCCGGGTTTCTTCTATGCGGCCTTCTTCGGAGTCTTGCGTCACCTGAGCCTAGCCCCGGCTGTTCTGTTCGTACTCTTTCTCGAGACTCACACACCACCGGCCACCAACCTCTCCCTCATGGCCGGGGAAGCAGGCGTGAACGAACATCACACGGCGGTCACCCTTCTCGGTAACTACGTCCTCTACCTCCTGCTGATGCCGGTCTACCTGAGCGTCTTTCTCTTCATCACCAGATAGTGCACGATCCCGCCATCGGTGTTCCACGCCTGCCTCGGAGGGTGCTGCGGAGACGACTGCACGGCAGGTTGCCTTGCCCACCACTGCACATCCTCACCACCAAGGCGGCGCTTCTGGACAGTGCCGATGCAGGTTGTCCATACGTTGTGCTCGTTGAGATTGCTCCTTGGGGTGATCGTGGAATGTTACATCACTCGATCCTCGTTCTCTGTGATATCATTCATCAATCACTGGATAGTGACATGGGGGAAAACACAATGGGCAGTGTGATGTTGAAGAAGACGGAGATCAAATCTAACTACTCTGGACAGGATTCTTATGAGCTGGTGATCATCGGCTCCGGGATCAGCGGTCTCACCACTGGTCTATTGTGGCAGAAGAACATGCCGAACAGCAAAGTTCTGATCCTTGAAAAGGAACCCTACCCCGGCGGGTACGTCACGGCTTTTGAGCGGGAAGGATATGTCTTCGAAACCACCCAGCTCTTTCCTGACGTCACAGAGATCATGGACTATATCGGCTTGAAACTGAATCTGAAGCAGTACACGGGAGATTTCATGCGTCGGCTCGTCGTTCATGGAGACGGAGTCAAGGAGTATCACATGCCTGCCGGGGCCGAGAATCTAAAAACCTACCTGATGAAGCAGTTTCCGGATGACGCCGGAAAGATCGAAGGGCTGATGGATTACTCCGTTGGACTGTTCTCCCAGGTTCGGAAACTCAAGGCCATCTCAAAGCTCAAAGACAAACTCATGACGCCCCTTCTGGCACCCCGGGTCATAGCCAACCTCAACAAGACCTACTCCGATCTGTTGGACAAATTCAAGATCACGAATCCAGCGCTCCGAGAGTTGATGGACACCTTCACATCCTTTGCCGGCGTTCCTCCAGGAAGGGCCTCTTCCATTCTCACAACGGGAGCCATGCTCTCTTCCATCAGTCGATGTTCTCGCCCGTACGGGTACTTCGACGAATTCCCGGCATCCATGGCGGAGTTGTTCCAGGAACGCGGCGGCGAGATGCGGCTGAATGCAAAGGTCGAAGACATCGTCGTTGGAGCGGGCCTGGCCACAGGTGTAAGAATCCAGGGCGATAATTCCATCATCAAAGCGGAGCGAATCGTTTCCACCCTGGACCCGAACCTGACGATGCATCGTCTTGTCGGAGATGAAAATCTGCCTCCCGAATATGTTGAGAAACTGAACAACACCATCATGTCCTCGTCATCGTTCAATGTGTTCCTAGGACTGGACGACGATATCAATCTGGCTGCAATGGACCTGGACTATCCCTACAATGTCATCTCGACCGGGATAGGCACCACGGACATGCTCTTCGATGCATTCCTGAAGGGGGAGAACGGTTTCAGCGAGACGTGTTTTCACATGGGAGTTATCTGTCCTTCTCTGACGACCAAAGGGAAACCCACCGTCACTATCCGAGCAGTTCCCTTTGGGCCCGGAAACTGGATCAAGTGGCGGGAACAGGATCCGGAGCGATACAAGGTGGAAAAGAAAGAGTGGGGAGATTTTTTCATCGGTCTAGTGGAGAAATACCTGATCCCTGGACTCAGTTCCCATATCAAACTGACGGACATCGCCACACCTGCCACCTACGCCCGGTATTCGGGGTCACCCACCGGAAGCATCTATGACATGGCGTCTCTGGTCACCCAGTTCGGTCCCAAACGCCTCCCCCTGCAAACGCCAATCTCAAACCTTGTCCAACCCAAGTTCTCCCACGGTATTTACGGATCAATGATGGGTAGTGTGCAGGTCGTGGACCTGATGCTGGACAGGAAGTTCAACGGAGGAAACTCGTTGTTCAACCCACGCAGTTGATTCACCATCTACCAACACTGGCACAACTATCGTAAACCGGCATCGATCAATGAAGCGCATGCCGACAGGTCAATGCACGGCGAACACGTGGGGATCCCCCGTAGTGCCCCTGACTCACAGCGGCTGGTCAGCAACCCAAGAGCTGGATGCACTACAATATGCAGTAGCTAGTTCAGTGCCCGGCGGAAAAGCGAGGAAGTGCTATGCGCAAGATTCTATACCTGTCTCTTCTTGTTATTTTCATTGGCTGGAGCGGCTGGAGTCAGGATCTACGCGCTGAGTCGGAACCTGTTCGGATTATGCCTCTCGGCGACTCCATTACCTCATCCGGGGGTGGCCATGCCAGCTACCGCTACTGGCTCTGGCACAAGCTGCTGGACGCTGGATACGATGCGAACTTCGTCGGTAGCCAATACGGCGTCTACCGCGGGCAGCCGAGCAACGACGATTTCGATCAGGACCACGAGGGGCACTGGGGCTGGCGAGCCGACAGTATGGTGGACCGTATCTACGCGTGGTCATTGCCCGCCGAACCGGACATCGTGCTTGTCCACCTGGGTACCAACGATCTCCTGCACGGCCGCAGTGTGTCCAGCACGATATTGGCTCTGGAGCAGATCACAAATGAAATTCGTCGCGTCAACCCGGAGGCCAAGTTCTTGCTCGCCCAGATCATTCCTGCAACCTGGGGGGGCGGTCTCGACCTGGTCCCCGAATTGAACGCTAACTTGGAGGAACTGGCGGCTCGGCTCACCCGTCCCGCCTCACCCGTCCTTCTGGTCAATCAATACGCCGAGTTCGACGCCGCCGAGGACACTTGGGATGGCATCCACCCAAATGAATCAGGAGAGAAGAAGATGGCTGCCAAATGGTTTACCAGCCTGGTGGTGGTACTGGGAGACCCGGGGAGCCCTACCAGCGACGATTGACGAGAGTATGAACGATTCTGCATCTTGGTCTTCCCAAGGATCCGAATGCACTCATCGTGAATGATCCGACTCACGGTCGGGTCCATTATGGAGTGAAGATGTAGAGCCGTGTCCAGCTGTTGCCCTTTTCGCCGATCAGCCCTGGTTCTCGAGTAGCTCGTATACCTCATAGCCCATGGAACCGGGGGCGACCAGGGAATCGAACTGAGCCGACCACTCCTTGGACTCCGGTGTCGGTTCCATTCTTTTCGCCCAGGCTTTTTCGTATTCATCAAGACTGTTGAACTCATACTCACGAATGATTTCCGGTGACATAGGAGAAGCCAGTTTCCGCACGTACATCCTCGATGCTCTGGGAACTTGCTGTTTGGCCAGTATCTTGTCCCTTTCCCGAAGTAGCCTGATTGCTTCTGGGCGTTTCCCTCGATGTATAATCATTGACACTCTTACAACTATCATACTTCACTCCTTGGAATAGTTTGTCTCCTGTTTCAATGATAGGACATTTCACTTTCAGATTTCAAATCTTTGGGCGTTACGAGATTAGCGGTAGGAACAGTTATCTCCCACCGCAACGGGAGTAATGCGAAAACAGGTGAATTTGGGCCCGCCGAGGAGAGCCTCGCCACTCCGTGCTCGGCGAAGGCCCGGGACGGACAGCGGCGACCTACCCCGGCCGAATATGCGCCAGAATCGACGAAACGAGCGGAGCGCAGATCGCGGCAACCTCTGTCAGCAGTTCCTCATCATCGTTCATGAACGGGTCCGTGGTATGTGAATCGATATCAAGTTCGCCGACGAACTCACCTTCGTGCCAGACGGGGAGAACAATCTCCGCTCGTGTTGCGATGCTGCAGGAGAGATAGTTGGTCTGCGCCGATACGTCGGGCACCACAAACGCTTCGGTGGAGTCGGCAGCCTGGCCGCAGATACCCCTGCCGTAGGGGATTTTGAGATGCTCGGTTGGCGCGCCTGAAAATGGACCAAGGAGGAGCAGTCGGTCCGCCGGGTCGGCGAGGTAGAAACCGACCCAATTGTAGTGGCCGATCTCTGCTTTCAAGTAGTCGCAGATGCGCTGAAGCGTTCCGCCGGCGTCTTCATGCCGGGAGAGTTCTCGGATGTGCACCAAGTCTGCGAGTCGATTCATCCGATCCTCCTGCTTTGAGAGCCCATGGCTGTTCGGTAGTATACTAAACACCAAATCGCAATGGCACCCGAGGGGCTCTCATGGTCAGGATAAACAGCAATTTCACCAAGCTTGCTTCGTCATATCTGTTCGTGGAGATCGCACGAAGAGTCGAGGCCTTCCAGAAATCGAATCCGAACAGACCGGTGATCAAGCTCGGGATAGGCGATGTTACGCGCGCGCTGCCGCAATCCGTCATCGAGGCGTTTCACGCAGGCGTAGAGGAACAGGCGTTCGACGCATCATTCAAGGGCTACGGACCCGAGCGCGGATACGAGTTCCTGCGAAGCGCGATTTCTGAGATCGATTTCAGATCAAGAGGGTGCCCGATTGACCCTGACGAGGTGTTCGTCAGCGACGGTGCGAAGTGCGACACCGGTAATTTCCAGGAGATTTTCGCAACGGATCTCGCAATAGCGATTCCTGACCCGGTGTATCCGGTTTATGTGGACACGAATGTGATGGCCGGCAGAACCGGCGAGTGGAAGGACGGACGGTATGAGGGGATTACCTACCTCAATGCCACGGCGGCCAACGGCTTCGTCCCTACGCCGCCAACAGGCCCGTCAGCTGATCCGTCGTCGGGTCGAGCACTCGACCTGATTTATCTCTGTTTTCCAAACAATCCGACCGGTGCGACCGCGTCGATCTCGCAACTCGAAGAGTGGAT
>DAOWMR010000144.1 GCA_030642995.1 Spirochaetales bacterium | reverse complement strand
GTTCCACCGCGCGTCCGGCGTACATGACCGTAGCCCTGTCGGCCATCTGCGCTACGACGCCCATGTCATGCGTGATGAGCAGCAGTGCTACCCCGGTGTCCTTCTGCAGTTCACGGAGGAGGTGCAGGATTTGCGCTTGGATCGTGACGTCCAGGGCGGTTGTGGGCTCGTCCGCGATGATGAGACCCGGGTTGGGACTGGCGAGCGCCATGCCGATCATCGCGCGCTGACGCATCCCGCCGCTCAGCTGATGCGGATACTCACTCGCGCGTCGTTCCGGGTCGGGGATCTTTACCTTGTCCAGCAATTCAACCGCACGATCGTGGGCTTGCCGCTTGTTGATCTTGTGATGTACCTGGAACACATCCGCGATCTGATCGCCAATCTTGAAGACCGGGTTGAGACTGGTCATTGGTTCCTGGAAGATCATGCTGATGCGATCGCCGCGAAGCGCACGCATCTCTCGATCAGAAAGCTTCAGAAGATCCTGTCCGTCAAAATGGATTGTCCCGTGTTCCACCTTCGCCGGAGGCTTGGGCAGCAGGCCGGTTATCGAGAGCGCGGTTACGGATTTTCCGCAGCCGGATTCACCGACCAGGGCGACCGTCTCACCGGCGTTGATCTCCAGATCCAATCCACGCACTGCGCGGACAACACCCCGAAGGGTGAAGAAACTGACGTGGAGGTTCTCTATGCGAAGCAGGGATCCGTTTGCGCCCATGACTATTCCTTGAGCCTCGGATCCAGAACGTCCCGCAATCCGTCACCGAACAGGTTGAATCCCAGAACCGAAAGGAGCGTCGCAAGTCCTGGCAAGGTGACGATCCACCATGCACTGGTGACAAACTCCCGGCTCGAGGCAATCATCAGGCCCCACTCCGGTGTTGGCGGCTGGGCGCCAAGTCCGAGAAAACTCAGAGCGGCGCTGCTGAGAATTGCCTCACCAACGCCCAACGTTGCCTGAACGATCACCGGCGCGAGACTGTTCGGGAGAATTGAGCCGAACATCAGCTCAAGGTCACTCGTGCCGATGCTTCGTTCAGCGAGGACGTAATCACTCTCCTTCTCTGCGAGTACCGAAGCGCGAACGAGGCGCACGTATCGCGGCAGCTGACTGATGTCGATGGCGATCATCGCGTTGGTCAAACTCGGCCCGAGGACCGCCACAATAACGATGGTCAGAAGCACATACGGGAAGGCGAGCATGATATCGATGAACCGCATGACGATGCGGTCAAGCCAACCGCCGAAGTACCCGGAGACGACGCCGATAGCCACTCCGCCGATCATTGAGATGCCAACGGAGAGGATGCCGATGGTCATGCTCAGTCGCGCCCCGTAGATGAGCCTGCTCAGCATGTCGCGGCCGAGTTCATCGGTTCCAAGGAAGTGGCTCTCTGTGAAGGGCGGGCTCTTTCGTATTGAGATGTTCTGCTCGAGTGGGTCATGAGGCGCAATGAGCGGGGCGAATATCGCAAGCACGATAAACAGCAGAATGACGCCCATGCCCACCACAGCGCCCTTGTTCCGAAGGAGTCGGATCCATTTCTCCTGAAACGGGGTTGGCTCTCTGTGCTGTTCGACTGCGCTGGTCTGTTCCACCGTGGACACCTATTGAAGCCTTATCTTCGGATTGACGACCGAATAGAGTATGTCGACGATCAGGTTGATGAGTACGAAGACCGTTGACACCACTGCGACCCCTGCCTGGACGGCCGGGTAATCCCGTGCAGAGATTGCCGTGTAGATCCATCGGCCGATGCCGGGCCAGGCGAAGATGGTCTCGGTGAGGATCGCTCCGGCAAGGAGCAATCCGAACTGGACGCCTATCACGGTGATAACCGGCAACAGGGCATTCTTGAGGGCATACCGGAAAATCACGCGTTTTTCAGGTATTCCCGCGGATCGTGCGGTGCGGACGTAGTCTTGCCGCAAGGTTTCCAGCATGCTGCTGCGGGTGGTCCGAGCGATGATTGCAATTGGGATGGTCCCGAGTGCGATGGCTGGAAGGACGATGTGCCGGATCGCGCTCTGGAGGTAGGCCGAGTCGCCGTCCCGAATCCAGACGATTAAACCATCAATGAGAAAGAGGCGGGTTATGGGTTCGAAAAAGAGTCTCACCTCTATGCGGCCACCGGTCGGGAACCAGCCGAGCCCGACCGAAAAAATCATAATGAGCACGAGGCCGAGCCAGAAGACCGGCATACTCACCCCCGTGAGCGCCCCTACCATCGAGGTGTAGTCCAGCCAGGTATTCTGCTTCACTGCGGAGAGCACCCCAATCAGAATACCAAGCGATGTGGCAATGACCATTGCCACCAGAGCCAATTCAACCGTTGCGGGGAAGAGTTCCCTGATCTCCTGCATGACCGGTCTTCCGGTCTTTATGGATCTTCCGAAATCAAGCCGGACAGCCCGGAAAATGTAGTTTAGGTACTGCTCGCCGAGTGGCCTATCCAGGCCAAGCTCGGCGCGAATCGTTTCCAACTGCGCAGGGCTTGCTCGCTCTCCGAGCATGACACGAGCGGGGTCGCCTGGGCTGAGTGCGACCATGAAGAAGACAATGGTGAGAACTCCGAGGAGAGTGGGGATGAGGAGGAGAAGTCGTCGGAGTATGTATCGTATCATGCAGTTACAGATTCAATAGGAAAAATCGGCCCGGCACAAGGCCGGGCCAATCCGCAAAATCAATTACGTCAGTATCGATCTCAGAGATTCGCGGGCAATTCTACTGATCGATCCAGACTCGCTGGAAGACACGGCTTCCGGTCGGGTAAATCACGAAGCCGTGCACGGTGTTGAGCACCGGAACGGTCACAACTGAGTGAGCAATCGGCACCCATGGCGCTTCTTCGTGGAAGATGACCTGTGCCTGCTCGTAGAGCTTGGCTCGGGCATCCTGGTCGTAGACCCTCTTTGCTTCGAGAGTCAGGTTGGTGAATTCCTCATTTCTCCAGAACGAGATGTTCATGGCAGGAGGAACCGCGGAGTCTGCACTCAGCAGCAGGTAGATGAAGTTGTCCGGGTCACCGTTGTCTCCGGTCCAACCGAGCATAGCCATGCTGTGTTCGCCAACGTCGGTCTTGTCCAGGTAAGTGCCCCAGTCGTAGCTGACGATCTCGATTTCAACGCCAATGTCGGCCAGCTGTGCCTGAACGATCTCAGCGATGCGTCGTGCATTGGGGTTGTACGGACGGGCAACAGGCATCGCCCACAGATCCGTGGAGAACCCGTTCGGGAATCCGGCCTCGGCCAGCAATTCGCGAGCTTTATCCGGATCAAACGGATACGGCTCAATGTCGTCGTTGTAGCTCCAGATGGTCGGCGGGATTGGATTCTTTGCCACCTGACCGGCGCTACCGTAGACACCTTCAATGATCTCTTCGCGGTTGATCGCGTAGTTCATTGCCTGGCGAACACGCACGTCACCAAACGGTTCCTTGTCAAGGTTCATGGCAATGTAGCCAACGTTCAGGCCGGCCTGCTGAATGAGTTCAATGTTGGGGTCCGCGGCCATGAGTTCCAGGTCCTCGGCTGAGGGGAAGTCGATCAGGTCAACTTCGCCGGCCTTGAGAGCCAGGTATCGGGCTGTGGCGTCCGGAATGACACGGAGGATCAATCGGTCCAGATAGGGACCCTCGCCCCAGTAGTCCTTGTTGGCTTCCAGCACGATGCTGTCGTCCTTGGTCCAGCTGACAAGCTTGAACGGACCGGTACCGACTGGATTGCTGGGGAACTCCTCATCGTAGAGCGCGACTGCGGTCGGGCTGACGATTGCTGCGAAGTCCATCGCCAGATTGGCAATGAAGGGAGCCTCGGGCGCCGTCAGTACGAACTTGACCGTGAGGTCATTCACGACGACGACTTCGTCAATGATGCCGCCCATGCCCATGCCCCCGAAGTACTTCCACGGACCATGATCGTAGTACGGATGGCTCTCGTCCATCTGTCGCTCAAAGCTGAATGCAACCGCGTCCGCGTTGAACGGTGTCCCGTCGTGAAACTTCACACCGGGGCGCAAATTGAACGTGAACTCAAGCCCGTCTGCGCTGACGTTCCAACTCTCGGCCAGGGCGCCTTGGACCTCGGTGGTTCCCGGCTTGAATTCCACGAGCGTGTCAAAAATCTGCCGGCTTCCGTAGAAGCTCTCACCGTCGGTCTCACGTCCCGGGTCCAGACCAACTGAGTCGCCGGATCGAGCGAAGACCAGAACGCCACCCATCTGGGGGCCGTCTGACATCGCTGCCGCCTCGGGTTCGGATTCTTGCTGACTCCCGGCAAAGGCCAGGGCTGCAGTCAGCACCAACAGTAGCATGAAGATAGTTATGCGCTTCATGGTACCTCCTTTTTCTGATTGTACCGAACAAGGTAGCAGTCCTCGGGTATTCGATCAAGTATGTATCGTTGTTGTTCGTGGTGACCGCTCTGGTGGGCTGTTCGCTGTTCGGCCCTGATGTTGTCGCTCCAGATCCGCCGACCGTCACTGTCGGAAACGAGCAACTGACCATTGCCTGGACTGCAGCACCGGAGGCTTTGGAATACCTGCTCTACTCTTCCGACGACGGCACTGTTGTGACTACCGCATCTGCCGAAGCCTATCGGGGCACCGCGACATCGTTTGACCACACGGGACTCGAGAGCTCAAAGTCGTATTCCTATGCGCTCAGGTACCAAACGGCGGATGGGTGGAGTGACCTGAGCGTGGAGACGGACGGCAATCGACCCGACCCCGTATTGCGTGTCAACGTCACCTTCGTCGGCTATCCCAGTGACGACGTTGGGTATCGTCTTCTTCGCCTTGCGGATGGAGATACCTCAAATGTGCTGGAAAGAACAGACGGGTCAACCACGACAAATGGGACGGGTTTGGCCCAGATTCAAATGCTTCCGACGCGCGGGAGTTGGTACGGGATCAGCGTGTTCAAGGACGTGGATGCGAGCGGGACGCTCAGCACTGGTGACACGGTTTGGGGTGCCGGCAGCGGGTCCTACTCGTATTTCTCGTACGACCAAACAAAGCCCATCGGCGATTCGGTTACCATCACCATCGACGACTGGGACACCTACGGGGGAGCGACTATCAGTACATTTTAGAAAGGATCCTCAAGGTCCAAGCATAGTCGGATGACTCACAAGAGTCCGGATAGTCACACGGGCTCTTGGCCATGACCGGGGTCTAGCTCACCGCCCTGCCGACGCGAGGACGGCGAGGATGTCGGTCGTGACCCACTCGTTCATTTGTTTCCGGCCGTGCGGGCCCCAACCCACACGCGAGATGTTTGAGCCGGCAGGGTCACCGGAGACCGGCACAGTTCGGTAGTACCTGCGTCCGGACGGCCATCCGCCTTCCGGGAGTTCAGCCTTCTCGACCAAATCCAGCGCGTCTGCACACCGGGGGTCGCCGAGTGCATCCACGTCCATCATCGCCAGAAGGCCGGCGAGGAGGTCGTAGTGCCAGTACCGCGGATAGGCGAACTGAAGAAACGAAGGGTGGATGACCGTGCCGGTACTCAATCGACGATAGAGACGACGTGAGAGAAAGATCTCTGCCGCACGCCGGGCTGCGTCCTGTGCCTCATCGGCGAGTGCGGGCCTGGCGCCGTTCCACTTCGCGTAGGCCGCAAGGCCCCGCAGTGGGGTTGCCGTTTCGTGGAAGCTGGAAATCGGGGCTTCGAGTCGCGTATCACAGTTCCACCCTCCATCGGGCCACTGCCATTTGAGAAGCAGCCGGACGAGTTCGTGCGCGCGCTCGTCCGCGATCCCGAGGGCGATCGATGCGTAGAGCGCGTTTCCGTGTTGGGATCCACACCGACGATACCGGTCGTTGGCGTGGGGAACGCCCTTGCGCTCATTGGCCTGCGGTCGTTGTGAATACTCAAATGAAGCGTGGTATCGGGGTTGGAGCCACTGATCATAGACCTGATCCCGCATTCGATAGAGATCACGATCGCCTGGTGGATACCCAAGGTCGGCAAGATCTACAAGGACCCAATGCGCCCCAATGAATTTGCGGTAGACATGCCCGGTGGTTTGCAGCCGCCCGTCTGACTTCCGGGCACTGAGGAGCGTGGCCGCGCGATCGGATTGCCTGATTTCCTCGCGGAGCGACGCGACCGCGTCGGCGCTAAGCACGCCGCGGTTACCGCCACCGGCTCTGCCCGTCAGGATCGCGGCCCGGTAACGTATTGCCGGTTCGGCGGAATGCCGGAGTCGATCAATGAGTGCGCCTCGAGCATCGCCCTCGGCATCGGTCACGGCGCCTACACCTTGCCGATTGGCGCTGCGTAGACGGTGAGTTCATCCAGACCGTCAACGCCAAGCAGCTTGTCGCACTTGTCCTGGTCGTAGGCGCCTATGGCGCAGGTGCCGCACCCGATCGCCTCGCAAGCGAGGTAGAGGTTCTGACACGAGTGGCCGGCGTCGAGTGCGATGAGCTTGGGGCTTGCCACCGTGTAGCGCCATTCCATCCGATAAGGGATGGCCGTCCAGAACAGGGTGACGGCGCTGTTCCATCCCTGTCCTTCAAGCGCCTCTTCAGAGGCTTCGCGGAGGTCGGTCCGGTCGTCGATGAGGCAGAGCGCGTGGTCAAATGGCAGGTAGCGGTAGAGGGAAGGTTCAATTCCGTCGACGCGGAACACTGCCACGTAGAGTTCAAACGGATGGCGGGCGCCTGCCGAAGCCGGCGGGCGCAACGATGATTGCTTGAGTTCTTTCTGGACGCCCTGCGTAGCAAACAGCAGGAAGGAAAGTTCCTGTTGCGTGAGCGAGTGAGGCAGGTACTTTCGCCGGCTCCGCCGATTGAGGATTGCATCCACGAGCTTTACCTCAGACAGCTCAGTGAAATCCGGGGGCGGTAGCGGCGTTATGGGGGCGTCGGGCGGACAGGTTTTTTGACGCTCAGGCAATGGGACGCCCTTCTGCTGATCGGGTGTACCCAGGATGTCCCAGTTTGATCTCAACATTCGTCGCCCGTCTCGTTCGTCCATCTGTTGACCTCCCTACATGTCTCGCGCGAAGCGGTAGTTGATGTCC
>DAOWMR010000211.1 GCA_030642995.1 Spirochaetales bacterium | reverse complement strand
CAGGTATTCAGCCACTTCATGATCAACTACCGCGCGCTGGAAGTCTATGGCTCTAAGCGCGGGGCCGTGATACGGCTGGTGCAGCGCCGCCAGAGGGCTTTCCTTGCCAGTCAAATATTTAACGGCTGAAAAAACGCTCGATGGCAGGGCAACGTTTACCTGCAGCATATTTTCGATACTCCCATTCCAGAGACCAGGCCGTTGTCTTGTCAGGATCGGATCGCCGTCTGGACCGGGCTTCTCAGAACGAAATGATCGGCTCGGGTTGCAATATTCTTCAAGGTTATAGATTGAACCGTCGGGCGCTTTCTCCAACAGAATGAGAACTTGCACCGAGTAAACCGGCCCGACGGGGATGATCATTCGGCCACCGGGCTTCAGTTGCTCAACGAGCGGCGGCGGTACGTGCCCGGCGGCCGCGGTCACAATGATCGCGTCAAAGGGTGCCTCGTCAGGCAGTCCGTAGTAGCCGTCGCCGGAAACCACGGTGACGTTGTAGCCAAGACGGTCCAAACGTGCCGCCGCGCTGCCGGCGAGGGTATCGATGATCTCGATGGAGTAGACCTCCGCCGCGATAGCCGCAAGCACCGCCGCCTGGTAACCGCTCCCCGTGCCAACCTCCAAGACTCTGTCGTCCGGTTCCAGATCCAGAGCCTCGGTCATGAACGCGACGACGTAGGGCTGTGAAATTGTCTGTCCTTCGCCGATTGGGAGCGGCCTGTCCAGATGCGCCATGTCGCGGTATTCAGGAAGAACGAACTCGTGCCGTTGCACTCTGTACATTGCGTCAATGACTGCGGGGTCTCGAATGCCGGCGCCAATGATGTACTGGTCCACAAGCGCGTCGCGGGCAATTGCCAGGGGGTCTCGGGGAGCGGTTTGCCCCTGTGGGCCGGGAGCCGGGCCGTCTTCGGTATCGCTCGCACCGGCAAACACCGCGATCAGAGACACCATCAAAACCAGGAACACCGTTTTCCGATTCATCGCTCTGATATCAGTATTGGCGCGGTCGCGTCCGGGGTCAAGGGCATGCGCAAGCACGTGCAGCGAATGCTCATGTGCGTTTGCCCTGGTGGGGGCGGCGCGGCCCTACTTCACCTGAATGGAGATGTCGCCGTTATCTTCCACGCGAACGGGGAAGGTTTTCACGGGTCGTGTGGCCGGGTAGTCCTTCACCGCCCCGGTCCTGATGTCAAACCGGGAGCCGTGCTTGGGACAATAGACGTCGGCACCGACGACCATACCTTCGGCGAGTGGAGAGTATTCGTGGGAGCAGACATTGTCGGTGCAGTAGATGCCGTCCACCAGCCGGAAGAGGGCGTACTCCTTCCGCTTGTGTCTGAAGAGGAAGCTTGCACGGAAATCGGCGGTGTTGCAGGCAAAGACCCAGGTGGCCATCAGTCGTCTGGGTCCGACAATCGATCTGAAATGAGATCCCGGAGTTCATCCTGAATCATCTCCGGCACCTGCGCTATGAGGTCCTCGAAATATCCTTCAATCAAGGTCAACCGGGCCTCTGCCTCGGTGTACCCGCGTGTTTGCAGGTAGAACAGTTGCGACTCGTCAAGCTTGCCGGTTGTGGAACCGTGACTGCACTTCACGTCGTCGGTGCTGATGTTGAGGCTCGGAATGGAGTCTGCGCGGGCGTCTTCGGAGAGAATGAGATTCTTGTTCGTGAGGTATGCATCGGTCCCGAGAGCTTCCGCATTCACGGTGATCAGACCCTGGTAGATCGTGTGACTCTCTCCACGGGCGGCGCCCCGATAGAATGCCCGGCTGGCGGTTCGAGGGGCCGCGTGGCTCTGCACGGTTCGCAGATCCATGTGCTGCTCATCGGTTGAGAAGTAGAGACCGTTCAACGCCACATCCGCACCGGCCCCGGCAAGTTCCGACACGAAGCGAGTCTTCACGAAGTCGGCACCGAGCGCCGCTTCAGTTCGGTGGAGTTGACCATCTCTCCCGACGTGCCCCCGACCGTTGGAGAATACCAGAGACTCTTCGTTCAGCCGTTGAATGGTCACGAACCGGAGCCCGGCGGCGTCTCCGACGACCAGATCGTCCGCATCAACGACCAGCACCTCTCCGTCGGTCGGCGAGATGAGCCGCTTGATGACGGTCGCCCGGGCGCCTTCCTCAAGAACAACCAGGAGATGCGGGGTCCGGACGACCTCATCGCCGGTCAGATGGAAATCGATGATGAACGGCTCGGCAATCTCCACGAATCGCGGCACGTAGAGCACTGCGGCGTCGGCCAGAAGCGCATAGTGCCAATACTGAAATCGATTGTCGCTCAGGTCGAGCGATTGGCGGAGCGCGTCGCGGGTACTGGCGGCGGCGGACGCTCCGTTGTCGCCAGCGCCTTCAGCGATGTCGGCGAGTGAGCTAAACACCACGCCACGTCCGGCAAGTTCATCACCGACCAATGCCGAGGTCAGCGTGTCGTTCCAGAAGATCAGTCGGCCGGCCGGGGACGGCCCGGAATCCTCGGCGACGGCCGTCGTTGCGGGCGCGGTCGTTGGGGGATTTTCGCTCCCGGTGCGGTAGGAATCCAACTCAAATGCCCGGAGGCTGGTCCGCCGCCACTCCTCTTCGCTCGTGCTCGGCCAGTCGGAGGCGTCAAATTTCTCGGCGGCGGCGATGCGGAGATCCGCAAGCCACGCGGGGCCGGAGAGGGTTTTTTGATGGGTCTGGAGATCATTCATATGCAGCACCCGTCAACCGACGGACCCCTCCATTTCCAGGTCAATCAACCTGTTCAATTCCACGGCGTATTCCATCGGCAGTTGCTTGATGAGAGGGTCCAGGAATCCGTTGACGATCATCATGGAAGCTTCTTCTTCGCTCATGCCGCGAGACATGAGGTAGAAAAGCTGCTCCTCACTGATTCGGCTGACATGTGCCTCGTGCTCTATGGAGACGTCGTTGGAATTGATGTCCATGTACGGATAGGTGTTGCTTGTGGAGTCGGGATCAAGGATGAGTGCGTCACAGACCACGTGGCTCCGCACATTGTGAAGCCCCGGATCCACTTTGACGTGGCCCCGATAGCTCGCCACCCCGCCGTCCTTGCTGATGGACTTGGAGGTGATGACCGAACTCGTATTGGAGGCTGCGTGCACCATCTTGGCGCCGGTATCCTGCTCCTGCCCCTCTCCGGAAAAGGCAATGGAAAGAACCTCTCCGTGGGCGCCCTCCCCCATGAGCCACACAGCGGGGTACTTCATGGTTCGCTTGCTACCGATATTGCCGTCAACCCACTCTACGGTGGCGCCCTCGTGGGCGACCGCCCGCTTGGTTACCAGGTTGTAGACATCGCTTGACCAGTTCTGGATAGTCGTGTATCGAACACGACTTCCCGGAAGCGCGACAATCTCGACCACGGCGCTGTGCAAACTGTCGGTGGCGTAGATAGGCGCCGTACACCCCTCTATGTAGTGGACGAAGCTGCCCTCGTCGGCAATGATCAACGTCCGCTCGAACTGGCCGAAGTTCTGCGAGTTGATGCGGAAATAGGCCTGGAGCGGCACGTCGACCTTGACCCCCGGCGGGATGTAAACGAAGCTGCCGCCCGACCAGACGGCTGAGTTCAGCGCCGCGAACTTGTTGTCCGTGTAGGGGATGATCGTCCCGAAATACTTTTTGAAGATTTCGGGATGTTCCTGAAGCGCCGTCTCGGGGTCTGAGAAAATGACACCCTGCTCTGAAAGCTCCTCGCGGAGATTGTGGTAGACAACCTCGGAGTCGTACTGGGCCCCCACACCGGCCAGAAACTTCCGTTCAGCCTCGGGGATACCGAGCCGCTCGTAAGTCTCCTTGATCGATTCAGGAACGTCCTCCCAGCTCTCGAACTTGCTCTCCGCCGGCTTGGCGTAGTAGTACATGTCGTCGAAGTCCAGACTGCTGAGATCCGCGCCCCAGTTGGGCATCTCCCTCTTTCGAAACTCGTCGAGGCTCCGCAGCCTGAATTGCAGCATCCAATCGGGCTCATTCTTGTGCCGACTTATGGCGCTTACGACTTCCTCGTCCAGGCCCTTCTTGGTCTTGAAGACGCTCTGATCCGGGTAAGAAAATCCGAACTTGTAATCGCCGACGTCAACTGGTGGTGTGTTGCTGCTCATACCGTCTGCTTGGGGGCGTCGGCCGGCGACCCGTACTGCCGGCGCACCCAGTCGTACCCTTGAGCTTCCAGGGTGTGAGCAAGTTCCTCGCCGCCCGACGTGACAATTCGACCGTTGTACATGATATGGACGACGTCAGGTTTCACGTGCCCGAGAATACGCTGGTAGTGCGTGATGATCAGCGCACCGAAGGCATCGGAACGAAGATGATTCACGCCCTTCGCCACAATCTGCAGTGCGTCAATGTCCAGGCCTGAATCCGTCTCATCCAACACGGCGAACGAAGGCTTGAGCATGAGCATCTGGAGGACCTCCATGCGCTTCTTCTCGCCGCCGGAGAATCCCTCGTTCAGGTACCGATTGATGAACTGCTGGTCCATCTCAAGGAAATCCATGTTTGATCTGAGTTCCTTGATGAAGCTGCGGGCGTTCATTCCCTCGCTCCCAGATCGGATCTCAGTTGCCCGTTTCAGGAATCGACCGACGGTCACTCCGGGGATTTCCACCGGATACTGAAACGCCATGAACAGACCCAATCGCGCCCGCTCGTCGGTGGCCATCTCAAGGATATTCTTCCCGTCCAAGAATACTTCACCACCGGTCACCTCGTAGGCGGGATGGCCCATGATGACATTGCTCAGGGTGCTTTTGCCCGACCCGTTCGGTCCCATCAACGCGTGAATTCTGCCGGTTTCCAGGGTCAGATCAATCCCATTCAGAATCGGCTTGGTATCAATATTGGCCTTCAGGCCTTTGATCTCAAGGATCACTGTCTTCTCCTCTGCCTTCAGATGGGGTAGCCAAGCTGAAGTCGTGCTTCTTCACTCATCAAATCCAGACTCCATGGCGGGTTCCAGACCAGATTGACTTCCACGTTCGTCACGCCCGTGGCCGCCATCACTTCCCGATGGATGTCCTCCATGATTGTGCCTGCGAGCGGGCAACCGGGAGAGGTCAGAGTAAAATCGATTTTTATCGCCTCGTCGGTGGCCTCAACCCGATAAATGAGTCCCACGGCAACGATACTCAGTCCAATCTCCGGGTCTATGACTCGCTCAAGAGCGTCGAGGACTTCTCCCTTCGTGGGCATCGCCCACCCCCTATTTATTACAATAATACTCAGAAGACTTGCCACGCAGCAAGACTGAAAGCGCCTCCGTCCCCGAAACAGTTCCTCCGTCCCTAACGGTTCCTCCGTCCCTGAAAAGCTACGGAAATGTGCGGTCCCCGACTACCGCATGTCGCTATACTCAAGGCGTGGAAGAGACCTCGAACGCGACCGAGAACAACATGAGGAGCGGCCCATGAAACAGCTACTGATCTGCAGACACTCCAAGAGCGAATCGCCCGACCTGCCGAAGCCGGATCATGATCGGAAACTGACCTCGCGCGGGGAGCGAGATGCCGGCTCAATCGGGAAGGTGATGGCTGAACGCGGGTTGATACCGACGGTGATCCTCGCTTCGAACAGCACCCGCACGCGACAGACCACCGCCCTCGT
>DAOWMR010000302.1 GCA_030642995.1 Spirochaetales bacterium | reverse complement strand
GGGTCGGTATGACCTCGGTACACACATCAATCTTGTGGCGACAACGCGGGTGAAAGGGGCATCCGCTCGGAGGATTCACCGGGCTCGGCACGTCGCCTTCCAGGATGATCTGGTTCGCCTGGTAATCGGGATCCGCCACCGGCACGGCCGACATGAGCGACTGGGTGTACGGGTGACGCGGATTGGCGTAGAGCCGGGCTGAATCCGCGGCCTCAACCACCTTGCCAAGATACATCACCGCCACTCGATCAGAGATGTACTGTACGACACTCAGATCATGAGCAATGAACACGTAGGTCAGATTGAAATCGTCCTGCAGGGATATCAGCAGATTGAGGATCTGCGCCTGGATTGAAACGTCCAACGCGCTGACCGGTTCATCGCACACAATAAGTGAGGGCGTCAGGGCCAGGGACCTGGCTATACCGATGCGTTGCCGCTGTCCGCCGGAAAATTCGTGTGGATATCGATTTGCCGCCTGGGGAGGCAAACCGACTTTCTCCAGCAGCTCGTGAACCCAGAGATCAAGCTCGCGGCCGGAATGTGTTCCATACTCCTTTGGTCCCTCGCCCACAATGTCCTTCACGACCATGTGAGGATTGAGCGACGCCCACGGGTCCTGGAAAACCAGTTGGATCTGTCGGCGATTGCGCTTCAATGTTTTGCGATCCATGGACAGGAGATCCGTCTCCCTGGCAATCTCCCGCGCCTCGTTCTTCTTGGCCACGACGCCGCGGCGGAGGGTCCGAAGTCGCTGACGATCGGCAGAGGTCTTCGTCGGCTGGGACTCGAGTTCGCCGAGCTCACTGCTCATCTTGCCAATGGCGCTGTCCAGCTCCCCAACCTGTTCAACCACATCGTCCTGAGGGTTGATATAGACCCGTCCGCCGTCCGGCTCGTACAGCCGCAGGAGACACCGTCCAACGGTTGTCTTCCCGCAACCGGATTCACCGACCAGACCCAGGGTCTCGCCTCTCTTGAGGTCAAGATCAACTCCGTCAACCGCTTTCAGCATGAGGGTCTTGGCGGAGAAGGCACTCGCCTTCACCGGGAATGTTTTCTTCAGACCGACTACTTTCAGGAGGAGGTCCTTCATGACGTCCCTCCCGTCAATGTTTCCTGGACATCATCGCCGTAGAGGAAACACCTGATCTGGTGCCCCTCCTCAATGTGTACCAGTGCCGGCTCCGCTTCCAGGCACTTGGCCATCACCTTCGTGCAACGCGGCGCAAAACGACAACCTTTCGGGAAGTTCCGGTGATCAGGCAACGTTCCAGGAATTGCTTTGAGAAGCCGACGCGTCCCGTCAGCTTCTTTCTTGACCTCGCCGAGGACCGGAATAGACCCAAGTAACCCCTGAGTGTACGGGTGAAGCGGTTTCTTGAAGATTTCGCGAACCGAGGCCTGCTCCACGGCGACTCCGGCATACATCACCATGACGCGGTCCGAGAAGCTTGCGATCACCGCCAGGTCATGGGTGATGAACATGATAGAGGTTCCGGTGCGGTGTTTGAGATCAGCCATGAGCCGGAGAATCTGAGCCTGGATGGTGACATCCAGCGCCGTGGTCGGCTCGTCGGCGATCATGACATCGGGCTCGCACGCCATGGCGATTGCGATCATGACGCGTTGTCGCAAGCCTCCGGAGAGCTGGAAGGGATACTCCTTGACCCGTTCCCCCGGGTCTGAGATGCCGACGAGATCCAGAAGACGTGCGCTCTCGGCCAACGCATCGCCCTTTGTCATGTCACGATGAAGCATCAGCACTTCGGAGATCTGGTAGCCGACGGTGAACACCGGGTTGAGGCTGGTCATGGGCTCCTGGAAAATCATTGAGATGTGATCCCCGCGAATCTTGCGCATCTCCGCTTCGGAAACCTTGAGAAGATTCTTGCCTCGGAGCAGTACTTCTCCCGCCTCGATTCTGCCGGGAGGATCGGGGACCAGACGCATGATGGACATGGCTGTCTGTGACTTGCCACAGCCGGATTCTCCGACAATACCGACAGTCTCCCCTTCTCCAAGCTCGAAGTCCACACCATCAACGGCTCGAACCGTGTAGCCGTGCATGTGGAAGTGCGTCTTCAGCCCCTTTACTTCAAGAAGATTGCTCATTCTCAGATCAGTCCTTAGTGCTTGCTCTTCGGATCCACCGCATCTCGTATTCCGTCCCCGAAAAAGTTCCAGGCGAGAATAGCCAGGAAGATGAAGAAACCGGGGATGAGAATCCACGGGAATTGATACACCACTCGGTAGTTTCGCGCGACCGCAAGCATCAGCCCCCAACTGCTCTGTGGCTGGGTGATGCCCAGACCGAGAAGGCTCAGCGCACTCTCGCCAAGTATGTAGCCCGGGATCGTAAGGGTCACCTGGACGATGACGAACGACATGGTATTGGGGAGCACATGTCGAACAAGGATTCTGAAGCTGCTCAATCCCATCGTCCGTGCACTCATCACGAAGTCTTCCTGCTTGATGGACAGAACCAGGCCCCGAATGATCCGGGCCAGTCCAGCCCACCCGATACCGGACAGGATAATGACGATGAGGATATAGACCTGTGTTGATGAAAGATCGGCGGGGAACGCGGCTCGCAACGCGAACAGCAGGTAGATCCCCGGGATCGCAAGGACAACCTCAGACAGACGCATCAGGACATTGTCCACCGCGCCCCCGGCGTATCCAGCCGCGCCGCCAATCAGAAGCCCAAGAATGAACGTAAGGGTTGCGCCGAGGACACCAACAGTGAGTGATACTCTGGAACCGTGCATCAGCCGGCTCACAATATCCCGTCCAAGAGCGTCGGTGCCGAGAAAGAAGAACCCACCGGTCTCCGAAGCAATGAAGTGACGATGCGCGGTGAACAGGCCAAGGAAGCGATAGGGCGTTGCGCGAGCGAAAAAGCTGACGAAGTTCTTGTTTCCCTTCGCAATGGTGAGCTCAAAGAGGCGCTCAACCCCCTGGTCAACGACCGTCCCCACTCTGAACAGACTGCGAGCATCCGGATCGCGGTCCTGCTCAATCCGATCAATCTCAGCGGATAGGCGCTGCATTGCGTCGGAGTTCATGTCAATCCGGTAGTAGTTAGCAGCACCCTGCAACAGTTCCGCCTTTCGTTCAGCCGCGGTCTGCGCCGAACTCACGAACAGCCCCTGAGGCCGGTTGGCCGTGGGTGGAATCGTCACGATGCGCATGGTGCGCTCGGGATAGACCCCATACTCGCGGAAAGCCACGTTCACCTGGCGCTTTTCGAAGACGTACGGTCGGAACTCCCGCCCGTCCGGACCATCGTAGACCCAGTAGATCCGAGTACGCGGATGGTACGGCTTGGTTTTATCGGTCCAGGTCATGTCAAAGGGCGACAGAAAATCCGCGAACAACGCCATGAGGTAAAGTGCCAACAGAATGGCCAAACCGACCTTTCCGAGCGTGTGCTTGCGGAAACGGCGAAGATAGATGCTCCACATGCTCTCCGAACGCTCTGCCATGCCTTCCCGGGAAGAGAGGATCTGTTCGGTCGCGCCGGCGGGAGACACAGGAGCCGTGGTCTGTGGAGTCGACTTCGTTTCTTCGGCCATCACCCTATCCTAATTCGCGGATCAACTACCGCGAGAAGAATGTCGGCGATCAGGTTCCCCATTACCAGCAATATTGAGCTGTAGATAAGGCTCCCCACAACAAGGTAGAGGTCTTGAGACAGAATCGCCTGTAGAATCACCCGCCCAAGCCCCGGCCAGGCCACCACGTTCTCAACCAGCGCGCTTCCGGCCAGAACCGCCGCAATCTGGAAGCCAAGGATAGTGATCATCGGATTGATTGCATTTCGGAGCGCATGCCGATAGATAACTTTCCTTTCAGTCTGACCTTTGCTCCGGGCGGTCACCACGTACTGCTGGTTCATGATATCCAGCATGTTCGCCCGCATGATCCTCGTCAGTCCGGCCATTGCGCTGGTTCCGATGACGAACACCGGGATGATCATATGCCGGGCAAGATCGACAGCCCGTCCGATGAGATTGAACTGGTTGTGGTCAAGGCTCACCATTCCGCCGATCGGCAGCCAGGTTCCAGGCGGATTACTCGTGGCCGTCACGATGTACAGGAGCAGAAAGGCCAGAAAGAAGTTCGGGATTGCGAGGCCGACAAAGGCGAAGACGGAAACAACCTGATCCTGCCATTTGTACTGGT
>DAOWMR010000526.1 GCA_030642995.1 Spirochaetales bacterium | reverse complement strand
GCTGGAAACTCAGCTCCTGCCGGACTTGAGAATTGATCTGCGGATGCTATTCGACGGGATGCCGAAATAATGGCCCGCCGCTATCCGGTCCGTCCGTCTACCAATCGATCCACCAACCTCTCCAGCAGTTCCTGCTGACCTTCGGACATCTTCGCCCGCGCGGCTTCCAGCGAGTAGAATTTGCCTTCATCAACCTCGGGGATGTCAATTGATCTGCCGCTCTTCGGCGGCCACTCGACTGGACAGGTGTTGCTGTCCACGGCCGGCGGGTCGGCAGGGTCGGTCCACTCGCCGTAGAAGGCGTGGATGACCTTGCCCCGGTAGGTCGTGACGGTCCCCAGGTCCCTCAGCCCGGCCGGTGGCTCAAACCCGGTCTCCTCTGTGAACTCGCGACGGGCAGTGGCTTCTTCGTCCTCACCGTCCTCAATGAGACCCTTGGCGATACCCCAGTAACCGGCATCCTTATTGCGGAAGTAGGGCCCGCCGGGGTGGACGAGATAGACCTCCAGGGCGGGGTCGGCGGACTCAGGGCCGGCATCCGTCCATCGATAGAGCAGCACGCCTGCGCTGCGTCCCGGTTTTGCGCCTGGAGGGAGTCTCATGCGTGTTCCGATGTCTCGGCTGTTCTGGGCCGCAGCCACACAAAGGGCACCGCAAGCAGACCCAGCACGGAAACGACGAGAATTCCGCTGCCCACTGAGCCGGCAGCGGCGTTCGCCACTGCACCGATCAACAGGGCCGCGATCGCTGCAAAGAGACTCTGAACCTGAGACTCCACCGACAGGACGGTGGCAAGAATGTCCTCCGGGATCCTGTCTGAGACCACGGTCACGCCGACGGGACGCCGCATGTTCTGTATCACGTAGATGACAAGGAACAGCACAACCGGAAGGCCGGTCCACCCGATCACTCGCGTGATGCCGATGCCCAGGCCCACGAGGAGGCCTATGGTCAGTTCCCAGTTCATCGCTTGTTCGGGAGAGCGTAGCGCCGCGGAGACTCGGGCGGACTTTCGGGAAGAGTAGGCCGTAAGGAAATAGATCACCATGTAGATGACGCCCACGAAGAGCGCTTCCCGTTGCACGCTCGGCATGCCGACGGCCAACGGAACTGAGACCGCAAGGGCTATGATGAGCGGTTGGAGGTAGTCCTTCGTCCCCTTGTAGAAACCGCTGTACAGGCTGGAGCTCACAACTGCCCGCAGAGCACCCCGTTTCCGAATGGTGGACACGAGCGAGCGCCCAATCTCCCGGAACGCGTCTCCGACGCTCCGCAGGGAGAAACCGGTTCGCGTTCCATCAAGCTCACGAGGATAGGTGAGCATCAAGGCGAGATCCAGGATGTACGGAATGGTAGAGAAGAGGAATATCGCAGTGTAGTTGCCGGACACAAAAACGATCGCGGCGGCAATAATGGACGAGACCGCGGACCCGATCTGCGACCAGCCGCGCGTGTGGCCATAGTAGTCGGTCTTGAAGCGCTCATACCCGTTGAGGCGGAGGTAGGTGAAGATCATCGCTTTGTGCGTGCCGGTCCGAAACGCCTCGCCAAACGAGAATGCGAGGATTGCTACCACGAAGATGGGCAGGGACGCGGCACGCCAGAAGATGACGAACGAGATGAGATAGCTGACGAAGGACGCAACCATAGTGCGGCGCCGGCCG
>DAOWMR010000044.1 GCA_030642995.1 Spirochaetales bacterium | reverse complement strand
CTGCAGAAAGACAAGTCCGCCGTAGGAACGCGTGCCGGCTCGCACTGCCGACGCTCCAATCCGACGCTGGGATTGTTGCTCGGAAAGGCGTTCGGCCCCGGCTGCGGCCCACACGGTCTCCGAAAGGATCTCTCTCCGTAGCGGGCTCGTGAATTCTGCAAGCTGTGCGGGCAATCCAGGAGCGTTTTCAGCCATTGCCGCGAACCCCTGCACCACGGTTGCTATTGACAACGGTCCGGGCGCTGCGCCGCCGGCCGCCCCGAGCAGGGCTCCGGCGAGGAGATCGTTCAGCTGGGCCTCGGAGTCCACGTGGGCAAGTGCGATTTCCGAAAAGGTGCTGTACAGGCCGGTATTCTCCGAAGCGCCGAGATCCAGGCCGAGTTCTCGTCCGACCGGCGGGAACTGATACTGTCCGGATGCCTCCCCGACGAGTGCCCAGTCTGAGAAGTTGAGCATTGCCGTTTCAATGAGATCCTCTGCCGAAACTACCGTGAGTTGGGTGGTAATCGTACGGCGCCTCGGAAAGAAGAGGGAACCGACCAATCGACGGTCCACTGTAATCCGGTCCTCATAGATTGCGTATCCGGGTTTTGACACCACCAGGGATCTCAGTCCCGCCGGGACAAAGAGGCCCTCACCGCTTGCACCGAGAATAGCGCCGTCAATAGACACGGCGGCATGTGGCGGGGTTGACGCTACCGTCAGGACTGTTCCGGGGTGCACGAGTCCCGGCAGGATGAGCAGGAGAAACAAAACGACCACCAGCGTGGCGCTGTATGCTATCGGAAGGTAGGTGGTTGGAGGCACGCCGAGAAACGGCTTCAACGTGACGTGGATTTGTTCCGGATTTTCAGAACTACTGTCGTGCATGGCGCGGATTATAGGGATGGGCCGTGTGGGTTGTCAACGTGATACGGCCATGTTAAGGTCGGCAGACCATGGCCCATCAGACAGCGGCGTGGACGCTCCGGCTTCAGGCTACCACTGAGCAGTTCCTCACGTGGCGCAAACGGCGGCGTCTGAAAAAAAAGCGGCGGCAACAGAAAAAGAACGTCATTGTGGACTGGCTTGAGGCGTTTCTCTGGGCTGCCTGCGTCGTGCTGCTCATCAATCAGTACCTCCTCCAGGCCTATCGGATTCCTTCCGGATCAATGATGGACACCCTGCTTCTCGGGGACCGCATCTTTGTGAACAAAGTGGCCTACGGCCCTGAATTGTTGCCCGGTCTGGTGAAACTCCCGGGGTTCTCGGAGCCGAAGCGGGGCGAGGTCATCATTTTCGAAAATCCTTCGTACATCTCTCGCGGAACAGCGTTTGATATCGTGCAACGTGTTCTCTACATGGTGACACTCTCGATGGTCGACATTGACCGCGATGAGGACGGCCAGCCCCGTGCACACTTTCTGATCAAGCGTGCCGTCGGCGTCGGCGGTGATCAATTCAGAGTCCGCGACGGCGAGCTGGAGATTCTTCCGAAGGGCGCCGGCGAGTGGAGAACCGAGACCCGGTTTGCGGAAGAAATCGGGCTGGACTACGAGATACGACGGATCGCCGATACAAGTGCCTATGATCTCTACGCGGATGCGGGGAGGGCTGCTGCTATCGAGTTCATCGGGGTTGTACCGGACGCCGTATCGGCCGAAGCACTGCGCGAGGTACAGACAGTCGGTCTTGATGTATTCGAGCTTGATCGGCAACGCAGCGCGGCCTTCGTGAAGCTCAACCCGGCGGACAGTCGCGGGGTTGCTCGCGACGCTTTCTTTGAGCTTGGGTGGTTCGTGCCGGAGGGTCGCATCCTGCCCCTCGGGGACAATCGGGACAATTCCCGGGACGGACGCTACTTCGGTCCCGTCCAATTGGAACATGTGCTCGGGCGCGCCATGTTCAAGTACTGGCCACTCAATCGATTTGGGCCGATACGCTAATCACATGTTTCCTCGATCCTCTCGTCGTTACGAGTCCATCCGTGATCGTAGATCCCAGGGCCGACGGCTGCGGCGATTTATCAGATTTGTTGTATCGCTCTTTCTCGTCTACATAACAGTTCACACGCTTTTCCTTCAAACCGTCCGTCAAGACGGCTCGACAATGGCGCCCACTCTTGAGCCCGGCGATCGCCTCATGACGAGCCCGCTTGCGTATGGACCCCGGATTCGCGCATTCGGTTGGATCCTCCCGGGGCTCTCGGAGCCACGCAGGGGCGACCTTGTGTCTCTTCGCCCGGGCTTCATGGAAGAAGCTTCGGCCGTACGTCGACTTGCCAATCCGCTGGTTCGGTTCACGACGGTGGAGCGGGTGCGGCTGGACGACGGGGCTGATTGGCGCTCGGCGGTCCAGCTGAAGCGTATCATCGGTCTCCCGGGAGATACGGTGCGCATGGAGCGATTCGTCGTGTTTGTACGTCCGTCCGGCGAGGATCGCTTTCTCAGCGAGTTTGAGCTTGCAGGACGGCCCTACGATGTCTCAACCGAAGGCCTGCCGGACGGGTGGCGTGGTGAAGATCCCTTCGGAGATGCAATGGATGAGATCGTGCTTGGCCCGGATGAGTACTTCGTGGTCGGGGACAACCGGCCACTCTCCATTGACTCACGCCACTGGGGGCCGGTCGGCGAGGAGGCAATTCACGGCCGCGTAATCTTCCGATACTGGCCCCTGCGCCAGGTCGGCTCGTTGTAGATTCCCACCGTGCGGTGCGGCGTATACGTGCACATACCGTATTGCTCTCGAAAATGCGACTATTGTGCTTTTCACTCGATTACGCACTGGACAGCTCTCGCCGAGCATGCCCTCATCGATAAGATCGTCTCGGATGCAATGGTGTTTTCCAACCGGGAAGCTGGGTCCGCTGCACCTCCGGTTGAGGCGAAAACTCTCTACATCGGCGGCGGCACACCGAGCACCCTCGGCCCGGGTCAACTCGCGCGGCTCATCAGCGGCGTTACTGCCGCCCTGGGCCGTCCGGAAGAGATCACCTGCGAGGCAAATCCGGAAAGCGCAACAGCCAAGTTCCTCGCCGAAGCCGGCGAGGCCGGTGTCACCAGGCTGAGCATTGGTGTCCAGAGCCTCTTTCCACGCCTTTGCACCGTCATCGGCCGCCGGCCGACGCACGTGAAGGAACTGGAGCGCATCCGGTCGGAATGGCAAGGCGTGTTGGCAGCGGATCTCATCATCGGGATACCCGGGCAGACAACTGATGATCTCATGGCTGATGTGACACAGCTCGTCGAAATGGGATTTTCCCACCTCTCCATCTACGATCTCTCAGTTGAGTCCGATACGCCGCTCGCCCGGAGAGTTGCATCAGGTCGTGTTGTCATCCCTGAAGACGGCCCCGATTGGCCGGCGGTCTGTACAACCCTCGCAAGGTTCGGCTTCGTACGATACGAGGTCTCCAATTTTGCCCTCCCAGGTCACGAATCACAACACAATCTGGGATACTGGCGCTCTGAGCCATACGTCGGACTCGGACCTTCGGCAGTGTCTACCCTACCGGTCGGGGACGGCGCTCGGCGCCTTGTGCAAACGACGGATCATGCCAGATTCCTTTGCACTCACCCGTTCCACGATGCTGAAGTGGAAGTACTTGACGGCGCAACCCTGCTGACCGAATTTCTTATGCTTGGTTTGCGGATACCCGAGGGAGTTAGTCTTCGGCGCTTTCGATCCAAGTTCGGCGGCGAGCTTGCCGAGTTTTTTGGCCGGTGCCTGACAGACCTGGAAAAACACGGGATGCTCGTGTTGGACGAGCACGCACTTCGACCTACCGCACGCGGCATGGACATGCTGAATGGAACCCTCGTTGATCTTCTCAGCAACGCAACCAGAGGCGCACCCGGTTGACGGGTACGGTCTGTGATCGGATTGACTGTGGTCTGCAAAGCTGCTAGGTTTTTTCTCATGACAGCCAAGGTCGGAATTCGCACGGTTTTCGCTCTGTCGCTAATCGCTGTGTCCCTGATTTGGCTTGGAACCTGCTCGGCAAGAAAGGAACCAATACGTATTGGACTGGCCATCAATCTCAGCGGGCGGGGCGGCACCGCCGGCGAGTATATCCGGAGCGGCTCCATGCTGGCGGTGGAAGAGATCAACGAACAAGGCGGAATCCACGGGCATCCGCTGGAGTTGATAATTCGGGACGACGGTGATACGGCGGCGGGCATTCTTGCCGCCGACACCGAGCTGATTGACATGGGAGTTCCCCTGATCATCGGACATGACTACTCCGAGAGCACACTTGCGGCCTACCCGTACGTTACCGGGGAGGGTGTGCTCCTCTTCACGCCATTTACCGGCACAACCCGGCTCAGTGACCGAGATGATCTCTTCTTCCGTACGTCGGTGGATAATCGCGCGTATGGACGGGCGCTTGGCCGGCTCCTCTTCCAGAGGGGAGTTGGTCGAGCCAGTTGCCTCCTCGATATGTCCAATCCGAGTTTCGTGCAGGACTATCTTGCCGAAACCTTGAATAACTACGACGGGTCGATCACTCCCGTGCAGTGCCATTCGAAGCAAGTCATCAACTGGGAGGAAGTCGTTCCTGCGCTCCTTGCCGCCGATCCCCAGGCGATTGTACTGCTGTCCGAAGTGACAGTTACCGGGATAGCTGCTCAGAAGCTGCGGGAATCCGGTTTTGAAGGCGATCTGATAGCAACATTGTGGGCTCAGACACCCGACCTGGTCCGTTACGGTGGAAAGGCCGTGGAAGATCTCACGATTATCACCTTCATTGACAGCACCGAGCAAAATCCGAAGCATGACGAACTCGCCGGCAAACTCCTTGCAGCATTCAATGAGCCCCTCACCGCTCGCTCGATCCGATCGTACGAGGCGATCTATGTCATCGCCGAGGCGCTAGAGCAATGCGAGGATTTCACCGCAAATGAAATCAAGCGGGCCCTGCTGGAAATACCTCGCTTTGAGACTGTCATGGGCTCGTTGAGCTTCAATGAATTTGGGGATGTCGCACGGCCGATTTATGCGATTCGCGTCCGGGATGGGCGCTTCTTCAACGCCGGAGAGATCCATTGAGGCGCATTCGTTCGCTCAAGAGCTCTATCAGAATTACTGTTGCCGTCATCGGTTTCATCCTCTACTTCGCGGCGGTGCTTGCGACGGCGAGCGTAAGTGCCCGCCGTCTGAAGCGCGATTACGCCTTGAGTATGATCGGGGCGGTGAAGACCTTTGACGCGCTCGTCAGCGACCGCTTGCAAGAGAGTGAGGCCTTGCTCGAGCGGCTAATCGCTGAGGCTCCGGGAGACGAAGGACGGGAGATCATCGACTGGATTCGAAACCAATTCGATCTGCTCGGCTCACCGGACTTGTTCTATGGCATTGACGAATTGGGGCGGATCAGTTCCATCGAAGATCAATACGATCAATATCTCGGTCTGGATCTCTCCCACATTGAGCATGTGACCGAAGACAGTCCGGTGTCCGACGTACATCAATCCTTGTTCAGTCTGAAGCCTGTGGTCAGCCTGCGGTATCCACTCCCCACAGGCGATCTGTTGGTGCAGGAGAAGGACTTGCGGTGGATCATCCCCTTGGCCCGGAACTTTGATCGGAATGAAATCGTTGATAATGGGCAGCTGTTCATTCTTGCGAACAACGGCACGGTAGTGTATCACGCAGACTCATCCCTGATGAATAGCCGGCATAACCTGGGGTTCGAGCTGAAGGAGTTCAGCGATCCCGACGCGTATGGCCTTCAGAACCTGACCTACCACGATAAACGCTACATTGCCTGTCAAGAAACTCTTGAAGTGCTCGAGGGCTGGCAAGTCTACCTCATTGTTCCCGTGCGGGTGCTCTACGAACACGTCCAGGAGATCGGCGTACAACTGATTGTCGTTCTTGCCGTTATTCTCGGCGGGTCAATCGGGTTGCTTCATCTGTGGCTGCTCAGGAAGCTCTCCCTTCCGGCAGGCAGGATTGTCTCCAGCGTCTCAGATCGTGCCGGACGAACTCTCTTTGATCCCATTCCCCTGGATGTAGCGGCGGGGACCAAGGAGCTGGTCCTGATCGTTGAAGCATACAACAGTCTGCAGGACCGGCTGAAACTGGCCACCGAGACATTGCGGGAAAGCGAGGAACGCTACCGTATCCTCGTTGAGACGCTCACAGACGCAGTGTTCAAGATCGACACAGAAGGAAACTTCACCTATCTCAATCCAATATTCTCCAAGATGACGGGTTGGCCCATCAAGGATGTCGTCGGTCATCCGTTCAGCGCATTCCTGGCCCCGGAGTACCGGCAGTCCACAACAGATCGCTTCCGGCGCGGCCTGGAAGGGGATGTCATCCCCCCCTACGAAGTGGACTTCCTGCTTCCGGATGGCGGACGCCTGAGTGTGGAGCTCAATGTGACAACAATGTTCGGGTCCGACGGGCGAACGATCGGAAGGATCGGCGTGGCCAGGGATGTCGGCCCGAGGAAAGAAGCGGACCGGGCACTTCGCGAGTCGGAAGAGCGTTTCCGTTCAGTTGTGGAGCACTCGCACGACGGAATCATGATCGTGGACGACGCCTTCCGTTTTCTCTATGTGAATGAACAGCTGTCCACCATGCTTGGTTACGAACCGGAAGAGATTATTGGTCATGAGTTCGGCGATTTCCTCGACGAAGGATCCAGGCAACTTGTCTCCCGTCGCTACCAGGACAGACAGAAAGGTCACGATGTCCCTTCCCGTTACGAGTTTGACATTGTGCGGAAAGACGGAACAAGGAGACAGGTGGAAATCAGCTCCACAATCATCACCGATCAATCGGGTCGTGCGAGAACCGTAGCTCAGCTTCTTGATATTACCGACCGTAAACGCATCGAGCAAGAGAAACACCGGTTGGAAACGCAGCTCATACAGGCGCAGAAACTCGAAGCCGTAGGCCTCTTGGCGGGAGGAATCGCGCACGATTTCAACAATCTTCTGCAGGTGGTACGAGGCTACACTGAACTACTCCTCGTCGGCGGGGAAGGGGAATCGGATAGCCCTCATGACCTTCAGGAAATCCTGAAGGCTACGAATCGTGCCACCGAACTCACACAACAGCTCCTGACCTTCAGCCGCAAGATCGAAAGTAAGCCGGCGCTCGTGAATT
The DNA here is from genome assembly GCA_030642995.1 of Spirochaetales bacterium. Lineage (GTDB taxonomy): Bacteria > Spirochaetota > Spirochaetia > DSM-27196 > SLST01 > JAHOYX01. Next base: position 4,456 of record DAOWMR010000044.1, on the reverse strand, counting down.
TAAATCAACACCTTCAGGACACAACCAAGCTTCTGGAGAGAACGCTGCCCAAAATGATAGAAATCAAGCTCATCCTGGATCAAGAACTGCCCTTGATTCAGGTTGATCCGGGCCAGTTTGAACAGGTGTTTCTCAACCTGGCGGTCAATGCGAGAGACGCGATGCGGACCGGCGGTACGTTGACGGTGCGTACAGAACAGGTCTACTTGAACGTGGAGTTCTGCAAAGAACATCTTGAAATGACTCCGGGTCCATACGTGCTTCTGAGCGTCAGCGACACGGGGCAGGGAATAGCACCGGAAGATCTGCGACGGGTTTTTGAACCTTTTTTCAGCACGAAAGAGGTCGGCGAGGGAACGGGACTTGGTCTGGCGATGGTGTACGGAATCATCAGAAACCATGACGGCTACATAACCTGCGTGAGCGAACGGGGATGCGGAAGTACGTTCAAGGTCTACCTACCGGTAACGAGAACAACCCGACAGAGCCGGCAGAAACGGGAGGAGGTGCCGGTGAAAGGAGGCTCTGAAACGATCCTGCTCGTTGACGACGAGCCTTCGGTCCGAGATTTGGCCCAAAAGATTTTGCAGAGGTCGGGATACCGGGTGCGGACGGCCGAGAGCGGCGAAAAGGCACTTGAGATCTTTCAGGGGGAAGGTGAGGAAGTGGACATGGTCATCCTGGACATGATCATGCCCGGCATGGGAGGAAGCCGATGTCTCCAGGAAATGCTGCAAATTGAGCCCAACACCAAGGTGCTTGTCACTTCCGGATTCTCTGGGAATGGATCAGCAAACGGTACGCTTGAAGCCGGCGCCAGGGGCTTTCTCAACAAACCGTACGAGATCAAGCAGATGCTGCGGGCCGTCCGAGATGTTCTGGACACCTAAATCGACTGCGGATCGGTTACGCGACGCGGTGCATGTCAGAATTCGTCTCGACGAAGCTTCGACCGCCGAGATTTCGGGCACCGAGGCCAAATCTTGACACCGGCGCAACTCCGGTGGTACGGTTTTGAATACCCCGTCCCGCCTTAGGAAGGTCATGAATGTCAGGCCACAGCAAATGGGCGACAATTCGCCACAAGAAAGGTGCAGCAGATGCCAAACGCGGCAAGCTGTTCACGAAGTTAATCAAAGAGATAACCGTTGCCGCACGCCTCGGCGGTGGCGATGAGGACGCCAACGCCTCCCTTCGCGCGGCCGTTCTGAAGGCGCGGGGCGCAAACATGCCCAAGGACAACATTGACCGGGCGATCAAGAAGGGTATCGGTGATCTGGACGGCAGTGACTACCAGGACATGACCTACGAGGGGTATGGGACCGGCGGCGTTGCCATCCTGGTGGACAGCCTCACCGACAACCGCAACAGGACCGCGGCCGACATACGGAGCATCTTCGGCAAACACGGGGGGAACCTCGGTGAGAACGGTTGCGTCTCCTACCTGTTCAATCGGCAGGGGATCCTCGTGTACGACCCTTCAACCAACTCGGAAGAGGAGATCTTCGAAAAGGCATTGGAGGCTGGAGCCTCGGACGTGACCTCGGATGATGCGAACATTGAGGTCATCTGCGAGCCTGACGATTTTGAAAGCGTCCTGAATGCCATGCAGGCCGGCGGGTTCACTCACCTGAGCGCAGAGATTCTCAAGGTACCGGATGCTCGGATTGCGCTCGATGACGAAGGAACCCGAAAGGCAGTTCGTCTCATAGAGGCACTTGAGGACAACGATGACGTTCAAGAAGTCTCAAGCAACCTTGATATCCCGGATGACTTTGAAATGGACGAATGATCCGGGTACTGGGCATTGATCCCGGACTTGCCTCAATGGGCTGGGGCGTCGTTGAAGTAGACGGAACCAGATACCGGCACATTGCCCACGGTGTTATCAAGACATCGCCACGCGAACCCCCGGGCGAGCGGCTCATGAAGCTCCACCGCGAAATCAAGTCCATTATCCGCAAGTACGGGCCGGAACAATCCGGCGTGGAGAATCTCTACTTTGCCCGGAATGCAACGAGCGCCATTCCGGTCGCCCAGGCACGCGGTGTCGTCCTGCTCGCGCTGACCGAGCTCGGAGTAACGATTGGTGAGTATCCTCCGCAGGCCATCAAACAGGCCATTGTAGGCCAGGGACGCGCGGAAAAACATCAGGTTCAGGAACTGGTCCGGATGCTGCTCGGACTTGAGTCGATCCCGAAACCGGATCATGCTTCCGACGCCCTGGCGGCGGCAATCTGCCACATCACACACACCGGAGGAGCGATCCATGTTTCACAGCATTAGCGGTGCCATCACGGGCCGAGGCCCAAATACACTCTACGTAACCACCGGCGGCGTTGAGTGGGAGCTCGAAGTAAGCGGCTTCACTCTCCGTGAGCTTGCGCACGAGCAGGAAGCGCGAGTATTCACCCATCTCTACCACCGGGAAGATCAGATGCGGCTCTACGGCTTTGTGTCGGCAGAAGAACGCCGGGTATTCCTGGAACTGACGAGAGTGAGCGGCATCGGTCCACGCGCCGCCGTCAAGATTCTGTCTGCTTCCTCGCCGGAGAGATTGATCAAACTCCTGGAGACCGAGGATGTCGACGGGCTCGTGCTCCTGCCCGGTATCGGACAAAAATCAGCTCAAAAGATCATCCTCACCCTTCGCGGTCGCCTCGTGACTCAAGCAGACGGAGCAATTGGGGCGCACGGCGAACTGGTTGAGGGACTCGTTGATATGGGGTTTGACCGCGGAGCGGCGGCCAAGGTTGTTGGTGAACTGACGTTGGCCGTCAATGCCGAGCAACCTGATCTCACCGGGCCGGAAGCTGAGCAGGAAATATTCCGCCGGGCCATTGTTCGACTCAGCGAGGAGTAACGGTATACTACACGCATGTCCATCCTCCAGGGTGAAGAGTCCAACGACGACGTAGCCGAGGTCAAGCTCCGACCTCAACGCCTGGAAGACTTCCAGGGTCAGGTTGATCTGAAGCGGAACCTCGGTGTGTTCATAGAAGCTGCGCGGGCACGAACGGAGAGTCTGGACCACGTTTTCCTCAGCGGTCCGCCCGGCCTCGGCAAAACAACCCTCGCAACCATCATCGCCAATGAAATGGGCACTGAGTTCAAGGTTACCTCCGCGCCGGCCTTGGAGAGGCCGAAGGACCTTGCAGGTATCCTCACGACGCTCTCGGAACGGGGTGTGATACTGATTGATGAGATTCACCGGCTCAAGCCCGCAATTGAAGAGATGCTCTACATTGCGATGGAGGACTTTGAACTGGATTGGATCATTGGTCAGGGACCGGCCGCTCGAACCATCCGAATACCCCTGCCGCCGTTTACCATGGTGGGTGCAACCACCAAGGCCGGTCTCGTTGCCGCCCCGCTCTACAGTAGATTCGGGATCACCGTTCGCATCAACTACTACAGTCTGGACGAGCTCGCCGACATCATCCGACGTAGCTCGCGAATCCTCGGTATTGAGGTATTGCCCGATGCGGTGGAACTCCTGTCGCGCAGTTCCCGGGGAACCCCCCGGATAGCAAATCGCATTCTTCGCCGAATGCGGGATTTCGCCGAGGTGCTCGGTGACGGGATCGTGACGCCGGCAGTCGTGAAAGACGGCATGGATCGATTGAAAATCGATTCTGAGGGCCTTGAGGAGCATGACCGCGCGATTCTGCGAACAATCATAGAGACATACGGCGGTGGTCCGGTGGGCGCGGAGACGCTCGCAATATCGGTGGGCGAATCCATTGATACGCTCGAGGATTTCTACGAGCCATATCTCATTCAACGGGGCTTTCTCAAGCGAACCCCACGCGGACGCGTGGCCACACAGGCCGCATTCCGCCACCTCGGTATGGAGCTGTCCGGTGAAGACCAGGGACTTCTTCTTTGATCTCCCCGAAGAGCTGATCGCACAATTCCCTGCTGATCGACGTGAGGATTCGCGACTCCTCTGCCTGAGCCGTGAAACCGGTGACCTTTCTCATCGCAGGATAACGGACCTGCCGTCGTTGCTGCCCGAGAACGCGCTTCTCGTCGTGAACGACAGCCGCGTCCGAAAGGCCCGTGTGTACGCTTTCACCGAGAGTGGGGGAGAACGGGAGTTCCTCTTCCTCCGTCGCGAGGAGGTCGCCGATGGAGAGACGTGGACGACCATGACAAGACGCCCCTCCCGACTCAAGCTTGCCTCAACGCTCACTTTCCCGGGCGGTGTGGCAGCCACGGTGGTCGGACACACGGACCAATTCGTCTCCCTCCGATTCCCCGGGCGCCTGTGTGAGGATTTCTTCGATCAGCACGGTCATGTACCGCTCCCGCCATACATCAAGCGGAAGGATGAGCCCGTTGATGCGTATCGATATCAGACCGTCTATGCGTCACCGCCGGGCTCGGTGGCTGCACCAACCGCAGGCCTGCATCTGACCACCCCCCTGCTCACGGAAATTGAAGCTCGTGCCGT
>DAOWMR010000516.1 GCA_030642995.1 Spirochaetales bacterium | reverse complement strand
GAATCCGTAGGTCCGGGATGGGCGGCATCCTTGGACCGCCGGGATTGCTCATACGGTTACTGTTTCCCCAAGAAGAAAGTGAGAGCCATCTTATAAAGCCGCGTTGATCAGTCTGCGGCGTTGTTATCAAGGGACACCTAGAGCCGATTGAACTGCAGTACGTACGTGAGTGCGTCCGCTACCACACCTGGGTTAGATCCGCCGTCGCAGCGAGTCCCGCCAGACTGAGCCCCACCTCATCGTGGTGACTCCCCGTCTCACGGTAGGCGCCGTTCTCAAACTCAAACTCGGTCATCGGCAGAGCCTCCGGATCAACAAGCGAGTAGACTGGCACGCCACGCTGCTCGTAGAGCTCGCGCTTCAGTTCCCGGGCACGGGAGACAATGAGGATGTTCGGTTGCACTACGTCGATCTCAGAGAGTTCCACGTCTGGTGCGTTGCAGACCTAAGCGCTTTCGGTCAGTTCCAGTTGCTCATAGAGCTGAAACTGAATGTGACCTGAAATCGATTGATGATCGGTTCCCGGTCCTGGTTTCACGCAGTACTCCCCATCCGATGAGCTTGTGTGTCTTCCCGTTGTCCGGGAAATGGCGATACTCGCGGTAGGTGAGTTTCGCTTTGCCATCGACGATCACACTCATGGTTGCTGTCCTCCTGATCCTCTTACTTCGGTGTACACCGATTGCTGGGCGTCGTCGCTCAGGGCCCTTGACCTGTGCACCACTTCCTTGCGACAACTGGCTTCTGCATGAGTTCCGTCACCCGTCGTATCAGTCGGAAAATCGACAAGTCCATCTTCGGATACGGGATGATTACTCCCGGCGACCGGATCTTGGTCGGCATCTCGGGGGGGAAAGATTCCGCGACCCTTCTGCACCAGCTGGGCATGAAGCAATGCCGGTTCTCCATTCCGTTCGCGGTGGAGGCGTTGTACGTCAGAACCGAGTACGCTGAGATCAACGATCGCCGCCGTCTTGTGGAGCTGTGCGAATCGGTGGGGGTGCCGTTGCATGAGAAGGAGATCTCCGTCTCGGGCAGGCTGAAAGAGGGACGGAGGATGAATTGCCACTGGTGCTCCACCCAGCGTCGAACGGAGTTACTTCGCTTCGCGGACGCACACGGGTTCAATCGGATCGCGCTGGGCCACCACATGGACGATATCCTCGAGACCTTCCTCATGAACCTCACCCGCAAGGGCGAGATTTCAACGATGCTCCCGTGCCTGCGTTACGATCGGTATCCACAGTGGGTGATCCGGCCTCTCGCCTGGGTGACTGAGGCCGAGACGGATGCCTACGCGAAGGAGATCGGCTACGAAGCGGTTCGGTGCCGATGCGGTTTTGACGAGTTATCTCATCGAAAGGTGATCCGTGGTGTCCTGGAGGCAATTGTTGGTGCGGAAGGTGAGGGGGCCCGTGAACGGATGATGCAAGCCCTCCACCACGTTGAGCCGCGTTACATGCCATCGTTCCTGCCGAGGAACGGGGACGGAGGATCTACTCAGACAGGTGGTCTCGCGCCGTCAGAATAACACCGACGGTCGCCACCCACACCAGGATCGCGCAGATCGCGACCCACTCGAAGAGCGCGCTGACCCAGATAGCGGGTCGATTCACACCGAAGCCGGGCGGAGGGCCGGCACTGTTCACGAGGTTTTCAACCAACCCGCCGAGAAACAGGAAAGCGAAGAGCGCACCGGCGGCGACAAGGCCGGGAACCGCGATCCAGCGCGGGAACTCCCGGTGCCGGGAAGTCAGCACATACCCGGAGAAAAGGAGCATCGTTGCCAGACCTGGATAGAAAAAGCCGTTTGCAACAAACATGTGCACGGCGAGATTGTTCATGGGAAAGACGCCGACGAGAGT
>DAOWMR010000007.1 GCA_030642995.1 Spirochaetales bacterium | reverse complement strand
GGTCCCAATCTTTCCTTGGAGTACGTCGAACTGCCTCGAGAATGATCCGGCCGGCATCCACCTCAAGTTCCAACTGATCGCGGATATTGCACTGCTCGAGTATTGCTTTTGGTATACGAATCCCTTTGGAGTTCCCAATCGCCACAACGCTCAGCAACATATCTGCCTCCTGAAGGCGTAAGTATAATGTAATTACGGTGGCGCTGCCAGGAGCGTGCAAAGCGACCCTGCGCAAGCACCCTTCATAATGTCTCTGTGCGCTCACCCTGGAGCAGCGTACCGTGTTTGTGGCTTACCGCTCATCTTGTGGTATATTGTGCCCTACCGCTCCTGGATAAGGAACCACGTTCATGCGAAGAATCCTGCTTGCTACAGCCTTTACGCTCATATCTGCATCCGTGATTGCCCAGGAACCACCGGACGCGGCCGATATTCTCCGTCGAGCTGCGCTCTTCGGCCAGTTCACTTCCATCGAGGTGGACCTGACCATGGAGATCCACGAACGGCGCGGAACGAAAGACCGGGGTCTTGTTGCCTACGTGGAGCGCGACGGAGACGACGCAAGGGCGCTCGTCCAGATTGTTTCGCCGGCATTCCTGAACAGCATGAAGTTCCTGAGCATCACCGACGATGAGGATACGACCCAGTGGCTCGCCACCAGCCGGGGAGTCAGGCGGGTTGCCGCATCCAGCCGCAATGACCAGCTCTTTGATTCCGACTTCACGGTGGAGGATCTCTCCGACTACGATCCGGAGGATTTTGACCTCACCGTCACGGGAAGTGAGTACGTCAACGGCAGCGACTCCTATGTCCTCGAGGCAGTGCCGCTCGGCATTGAGACCGACTACGCAAAGCGCGTGATGTACGTGGACAAGGAGACCGGTCTCCTGGTTCTGGCTCGATTTCTGGACGACTCAGGTGTTGTGGTTCGAGAGCTCGAGTTGCTTGAGCACATGGATCTGGATGGCGTACCGTTCCCGGAGGTCGTGAAGATGACGACCGTTTCCAGCAACACCTACACCATCCTCACCGTTGACGACGCAAAGGTGGGGCATGATATCCCGGATCGCATTTTCAACAGGGGAAACCTTTGAAGGTGCCGCGAAGATTGGGGATGATTTGAGCCGAAAGCTCGACATTGCAGCAAGTTGCACCGTTCCAGGCGGGGAGATGGCCCATCCGGATGTAATTCCCGCCGTGTGCGATGGTTCCGGCAGTAAATCCCCAATCTTCGCGGCACCTGTGAAATCCCTGACCCGAATGGCCCGGCGCGGAGCAGTCTTCGGTGCTGCCGTCATGCTCGCCATCAGCTTGTTGATCGCCGCCGCGCCCGTGACCGCGCAGGAGATCGTGTTTGGCGGAGCGGCATCCTTCGCCGCCGGCATAACCGGAAACACAACGGATCTGCGCGCCATTTCGCCGTTCTATCGGCTGGAACTGGAACCGGAACTGACGATCTTTGCCGACACCGCCGAGCTCCGGGCATCCGGGGCGATTCAGCAATCCTTTGCGGCCGGGAGCGGCGCGTCTCTTGCGGCGTCGCTGGACACCCTCCGGCTCCGGCTCTTTCCGACAGACCGGCTCACCGTTGATCTGGGGCTGTTACGACACATACCCGGCGCCGCCATCCTGCTATCGCCGATCAACTACCTGGCCCCGGTTTCCCTGGACCTTGCGGCCGGAGGGGAACTGCCGTCCACGGCGGGCTCATCCGCGCTCATCGGCGCCACCGCGTTCATCGGTCAAGGCTACCTCTCCGCGCACGTGGTGCCGGCGCCTGCGGTCACGACGCTTCCGACGGTGGATGAAGATATTCTCGAGCGCGTGTCGCTCCTCTCGACGCTGGATGATGAGGACGTTGGGGGAACACTGACCCGATCGGCCTTCGTCCTCGGGGAGACGCAAACCGTCTCCGAGCCCTGGCGCCGCGCATCGTTCGGGGTGGAGGCGGGGACCGCCCTGGGTCCGGTGGATCTGACCGTGATCTACTACCATGGGCTGGATAGGATCCCCACCGTGATGGGCGTAGTGGACACCAACGGTTTGCCCCCCGGCGAGTTCTCGCTCTCCCTCTCGGCGGCCGAGTCGGTGATCGACGCCGTGGGGGCGTCGGCCCAGACGGCCATAGGTCCCGCAACGCTCTGGATTGACGGATCCTACGTCGTGGGACGGAGCTTCGGGACAACCAACGTCGTTCCCACCGCAACCGTAGGCCTGTACGAAACGGAGACCCTCGTCGTTCCGCACGTCGAGCTGGTGGCCGGCGGGCTGATCCGGGTGTTCCGACCGCAACTCCTGATTGTCGCAGAGTATCGGCACGGATTTCTGGGTTCAGACAGGACCGACATCATTCGGTTGGACTTTCCCGGGACGGCACTTGTCTCCCTCACCGCCGACTTTGCGGACGGATTGTTCTTGGCTACGGGTTCCGGAATCGTGCTTGTACCGGACCGGAGCGCCGTGATCGTCGGATCGGTGATGGTCTCGCCGTCGTCGGAACTCTCCGCCTACCTTCAGGCGCCAATTGTCGTCGCATCGGACGGGAGCCTGCTCAGCGGGCTGCGTTCAACGCTTTCAGTGACAGCGGGGCTGACCTACCGATTCTGACGCACTCCCGGTAACACCGCACCGGCCCGCGGGTGTTAGATCATGTGTGAGTACCACCACCACCTCGGTTTGTCTTGACGCGGCAGACCCCAGTATCTATTGTGGGGACGCCATGGAACAGAAGGAGTATCGACTCGCTGCGATCATGTACACGGACATCGCAGGCTTCTCCCGGATGATGGAGGAGAACGAGGCCGGTACGCTTGAAACGTTGCAACACCATAACCAGCTGATCAGCGACTCAGTCACAAAACAGGGCGGGCGCGTGATCAAAACGGTAGGGGATGTCTTTCTCTCAGAGTTCCCAAACACCGTCGATGCCGTGAGAAGCGCGGTGGAAGTCCAGAACGCCATTGCCCAACACAACACCGCCGATCCCACGATGCCCATCTATCTCAGAGTGGGAATTCATCTCGGTGACATCTACTTCTTTGACGACGACGCTCTCGGTGAAGGCGTGAGTATTGCAAATCGACTTCAGAGTCTCGCCAAGCCGGGGAGGATCTGCATCTCGCAAGATGTACTCAATCTGGTGTCGACAAAGCTGGACCTGAACGTTCGGTCGCTGGGGCGATCCAAGCTAAAGAACATCACCCGTGAGATTGAAACCTACGAGATCACTGTGGACGAGCGAGCCGAAGAGCCGGGTGCGGGAGATTCGGCCGCTACGGGGAGTTCAGGCACTACACGGCAGACCAGCTCGGCCCTTCACGGCGCTCTGAAAGAGAATCTACGGTCGCCCGACTACGCCGACTTCAACGAGCTCAAAGCGCTCGTGCTCGGGGAGATCAAGAGAGCAGGACGACGGCTCTCTATTGATGATGTCAGAAATCGAATACCGGACCGGTCGGGTGATGTTGACGCGGCTCTTGAGACCCTCGCCGACAAAGGTTTTCTGACCCGGGGCCCAACGGCCGGCACGGGGCGAGGAACGCTACGGAGCGGAAGCTCCCACGGACGGGTGCGGCAAAACTGGGATCGGGATTGGGGCCATCACGGGAAGGGGCGAGAAGAATCTTCCGAGGAAGAAGCCCGAGTTCAGGCCCGCTGGGATCGCGCACTCAAGGACGCGCCGGCAGAGACCGGGGGCTACGACGGTCTGGTGGAGGATTACAAGGATCACGTGCATTCGGCCGCGGAACGGGAGAAGGCGGGTTTCCGGGGACACCTGATCAGCTACGTAGCGGTGAACGCAGGGTTGTTCTTCCTCTGGTCCATGGTGATGTTCGGCGCATTCCCCTGGTTCCTGATCGTCGCGCTGGGGTGGGGGATAGGGCTTGCCAGTCACTACTCGGGGGTCAGACAGAAGGCACGGGAAAGCCGTGAACTTGATCAGTGGCCGGGGCTCACCCGGGAGCAACTACGAATCTACCGCAAGCTGGCAAAGGCGCGGAGCAACTGGTCCGGGCATCTGGTCTCCAACATCGCTACATCCGTCTTCTTGCTGTTTCTCAATCTCATCGTTTCACCCGGCTTTCTGTGGGCCGCGTTCCCAATCGGGTTCATGGCAATTGGGGTCTTTTCCCACGTGCCGGCCTACAAGGCCAAGGAGCGGCGGCTGTTGAAACGCCTGCGCGAAACCGGGGCGAGTATTGCCCACCTGCTCGGCGGCAAGCGAGCGGCGAACGATCCGGAGCCGCGCGTAGCAACCGGGGGGCCGAATACCGCAGGGTACGAGGCTGATCAGGTGCGCGGGAGGATCGTCAACAAAATGGCCGCCTCGCCCGACGGCTCACCGGTTGGGGAGGACTTTCTTCCGGTTCTGGACAACTATGTGGATCAGATCAAGCTGCTGGACCAGAAGAATCGGGAGCTGGACCAGATCATGCACGGGGTTCCCGTTGCGGAACTCCAGCGGGATCTGGCCATCCTGCAGAAGCAACGCGCGAAAGCGGAGAATGAGAAGGTGCTGGCCGAGTATGACCAGTCCATCCGGCAAATCGAGAAACAACAAACGTCATTTGCCGAATTAAGGAACGAGCGGGAGATCCTGCGACTGCGGCTCTCTTCAGGCTTGAGTCAGTTGAAGCAGATGGAGATCGATTTGGTGCGCATGGCGAGCCTGTCCTCAAATGAAGAAGCTGCTTCCATTGGTATGCTCAAAGACAAGTCCGATGAGCTGAGTCAGTATCTCGATGATCTACGCGAGGGCTACCGGGAACTCGAGTAGTCCCCGCTCGCGAGTAGCATTATTCGATGGACACCACACTTATTCGGAATACAACGAAACTGTTCGGCGCCACCACCGGTGGGCGTCCAGCTTGCCCAAACGCGAGCTCCGGCGGAATGATGGCCGTTGCCGACCCGCCCTCACGAATCTCCCCGATGGCAATCTCCAGGCCCGGAATGAGGCGTTCCTCTCCAAAGATGAATGAATACGGCACTCCGCCGGTGTGGGTGTCATCAATCCGGGTTCCGTCGATCAGCTCAAATGTGTAGTGCACGCTGACGGCATCGCCGGGTTTGGGTGTCGGGCCGATCCCTTCAACCGTTCTGTCCAGACGCAGGCCACTCTCGCCCACAACTTCGGCGCCCGGCCATTTGGACGCTATGAGACGTTCGGACTCCCGGCGTTGCGTAGCGGCGGCCTCGGTCCGTTTCTCCTGGATCCGGCTGATGAGTTCCTGGAACTGCTCGGTGGTCGGCTGGTAGGCCCCGGCGATATCGCCGACGCGGACAATCTCCACCCGCTTCATTGCGTCTCCGGCCTCAATCTCTCCGGCAACTTCCATCCCGCGAATGACTCGTCCGAAGACGTTGTAACCGCCGTCCAGGTGCGGCGTCGCGCTCAGCGTGATGTAGAACTGGCTTCCGTTCGTGTCCGGTCCGGAGTTCGCCATGGCAACGATGCCCTCGGAGTTATGGAGGAGATCCGGATGCGTTTCGGTGGGGAATCGGTATCCCGGGCCACCGGTTCCAACCCCGTCGGGGTCACCTCCCTGGATGACAAACCCGGGCTCAACGCGGTGGAACGTCAACCCATCGTAGAACGGCCGACCGTCCTTGTTCGACTGGATGCTCCCTTCGGCGAGTCCGACGAAGTTCATGGTCGTCAGCGGCGCCCGATCCGGTTCCAGCTGGATGACTATTTCGCCTTTGTCCGTTGAGACTACTGCAAAGAGCCCGTCCGGGAGGTCCGATGTGTCCGGTGCGCACGAGACCATCGCCACAACGAGCAGGGAGAGCACAACAGCCAGTGCAGAGCGACGCTTCGCCGGAGAGGGACCGTTCATGAGTTCACCACCGGGTGGACGGTTCGGACGAAGATAACGCCTTCAATCGTCTTGAGTTGATCAACCATGTCCTGAGAAACGTTGCCCTCAATGTCGATGATGTTGTACGCCAGGTCCCCGCGATGACGATTCAGCAGATCGGCGATATTGATGGAATGTTTCGCGAGGATCGCCGTGATCTGGCCGACCATATTTGGGATATTTTTGTTTGCGATGAGAATCCTCTGACCGTCCGGCGCCCTCAGCTCACACTGCGGGAAGTTCACTGAGTTTCGAATAACGCCGTCTTCCAGGAATGCCTTGATCTGGCGAGCGGCCATGGCGGCACAGTTCTCCTCGGCCTCGGCGGTAGAGGCGCCGAGGTGTGGGACGCCGAGCACGTGAGGGTGGGAAGCCAGGGCCGATGTCGGGAAGTCGGTCACATAGGCCCCGATTTGTCCGGAGTCCAGTGCTTCGAGAACCGCTGTCTCGTCCACCAGCGCGCCCCGGGCAAAGTTAAGGAGACGCACATCCTGCTTCATCAAGGCGATGCTGGAAGTGTTGATAGCTCCTCTGGTGTCTTCGTTCAGCGGTACGTGGAGCGATATGTAGTCGGACTGTCGAAAAACATCGTCGATTGTCGGGGCCCGCTCCACCTCGCGGGCCAACCCCCATGCGGACTCCACGGAGATGAACGGATCAAATCCGATGACGCGCATCCCGAGCGCCCGGGCGGCATTGGACACCATCACGCCGATGGCGCCCAGCCCAACAACACCCAGCGTCTTCCCCATGATTTCCTGACCCGCGAAACGCTTCTTTTCCTTTTCCACCATGCCTTCGAGGCCTTCGGCGCCGGCGTTCTCCCGAACCCATTGAAGTCCGTTCTGTATGTCGCGAGACGCGAACAGAAGCCCGGCTATCAGCAGTTCCTTCACGCTGTTCGCGTTGGCGCCCGGCGTGTTGAATACGACGATGCCCAGGTCGCTGCATCGGTCAATTGGGATATTGTTGACGCCCGCGCCCGCCCGGGCGATGGCCTTCAGTTGATCACCAAAATCCATGGCATGCAGATCCGCGCTCCGAACCAGCAATGCGTCGGGCTCGTTTACATCGTCACCGACAGCAAAAGCATCGTCCGGCAACTCCCGCAGGCCCGCCTGAGAGATCTTGTTGAGTGTGCGAACTTTGAACAACGTGTCCTCCAATGGCGGCAAGAATACACGCGGTCCGTCAGTGATGCAACGGCCCGTCTCCATCGGCAAGATGGAGTGTTTCCGGTGCCACGAAGACCATGACGATGAGCCCCACCGCGCCAATCCCCGCTGTGACGAAGAGCGACGCCGAGAGCCCAATCGCCGCAGCTATCGTTCCAACGACTGCGGGACCTGCCGACTTCCCAACATCTCCAAAGAGTCGCCAGAGGCCCAGAAACGCGCTCACCGCATTGCGCGGCGCCAGGTCCGTTCCCAGGGTCATGTTGATCCCCGCCCCGAAACCGTTTCCCAGACCAATTACCATACTCGCCATCACGAAGCCCGCGAGGCCCGTTGACAGGGGCAACAGGAACAACCCCAGTGAGAACACCCCGATACAAATGCCGGCCGCCACCTTCCTTCCCGCTCGGTCCATGATCATTCCTGCCGGGACGAAGAGGAGGAAATCTATCGCAGCACCGGCGCTGATGATGGCACCAATCGTGGTTGCGGAAAGCGAAAGCGCATCACCCCAGAGGGGAAGCGCAATGGTGCGGGCCGCTCGTAGAAGGCTCAGGATCATCACGGCGGATCCGACGGTAGTCAGCGCAAACCAACGGCCCTTCATTCCGGCGGCCACGAGGGAGGTCTGCTCGCGGATGCCTGGCTTGTTTTCCGCTTTCCGAACCCCCACGGATCGGTCCGGGCTCAGCGCCACGGCCGCCACGGCAGCCACGATGCACACGGCTCGAAGAACGAACGCCCACTGCAATCCAAGACTGTCCGCGAGTAGCCCGCCCGCTATCGGGCCGATGAAACTTCCTGCTCGGAATGAGCCTCCCACCGTGGACAACGCCCTGCCTCGGTTGGTTGCCGGTACGGTGAGACGAACGTAGGTCATCATTGCCGTAATGATCACGGAGATCATCGTCCCCGAGACCAGGACAAGGACACCAATCACGACCAGATTGCTTGTGAGCGAAAGCCCAACGCTTGCGCCGGCCGCGGCGAGGTAGCAAACAATCATGACCGGTCGGAGACGGACGCGAGCGAGAATTATGCCTCCGGGGAGATCGCTGATCAAGTTGCCGATTCCCTGCAGGCTGACAACCAGCCCGATCACGGCGAGCGACGCTCCAAGGCCGCCGAGGTACTGCGGGAAGGCGGCGACGGGAGCGGTGACCCCTGCGGAGAGGAGGAACATCGGGGTGTAGACGGGAAGGATCAGGCGTTTCAGGTGTACCCGTACGTCCGGACGCATGGGCCTGAGTGTAGAGAAAAAGTGTTGCGGAGAGAACATGGGGAACCTCGACGCCCCGAGGCGCGGCGACTATACTACCCTTGGAGGTCAGTGCATGCGCAAGCTGATAGCCGTTCTTACGGTTTTTCTTGTCCTCAGTCCGATATTTGCTTTTGACGTTGGCGATGAGCCGGCGGTGAGTGTTCGCGAAGGAGAACTCAGATCCGCGCCCGGATTCCTCGCCAGGGTCACTATTCGGGTTGACTACGGCGAGTCCGTCAAGATCCTCGAGATCCGCGGTGATTGGCTGCGGGTTCGTACGGCAGATTCCGGTGACGAGGGATGGCTTCACAGCACGGTGGTGGCTGGAAAGGAGGAGTTGCGATTGGAACGGGCCGACGGCACAACCGCCAGCGGCGTCACCTCCCGCGAAATTGCTCTGGCCGGACGCGGATTCAACGAACAAGTGGAAGCACAGTACAAGAACGATAAGGGGTTGGACTTCACTCTCGTGGATGAGATGGAAGAGTACGGCCGCCCGGTTGAGGAATTGGCGGCATTCTTTGCGGACGCCGGTATGACGGTGGAAGATGGAGGTACCGAATGAGTGCCACGCACAGAAACGCAGTTCTGCTCATCGTGGCCGTAGTCGGAATTGTTGTCCTGAGTCTGACCGGCTGCGAAGCTCTCGCGGGGGTGACTGGTGAGCTGGCCGCTCTCGGTATCATTGACGAGGATATCCACAAGGTAGCGGAAGTAGGGGCGGCGGGAGCCGAAGTGGTTTCCTCCATCAACGAAACGTTCACACCGGAACAGCAGTACTACGTCGGACGCGGCGTGGCCGCAATCATCCTGGCTCAGTATGAACCGTACCGGGATGAGCAGGCAACGGCGTATCTGAACACCCTTGGGCAGGCGCTCGCGCTCGCCTCGGCGCAGCCGTTCCTCTACAAAGGGTATCGATTCATGATTCTGGATTCCGACGAGATCAACGCGTTTGCTACCCCCGGTGGTCACATCTTTCTATCACGAGGGATGATCAGACTGGCGGAGGGCGAAGACGAGCTGGCGGCTATCGTGGCCCATGAGATCAGCCACGTCGTGCTCCAGCACGGGATGAAGAGCATCAAGAGTTCGAGAATCACGAGCTCGGTAGTGGATGCCCTTGCGACCACTGCGGGGGCCCTCACCGACAATCAGATTGTGGAACTCGCTGCATCGTTCTCCGGCTCAGTTGACGACGTAGCCCAGACCCTCGTGACGAGCGGCTACTCCCGTGCAACGGAACGGGATGCAGACGCTGAGGCTGTGAAGATCCTCCTCTCGGTGGGGTACGATCCGCAGAGCCTCATCCGGGTCCTGGAACGAATGAAGCACGAACTCAAGCCGGGTGGGGTGGACTTCGCCAAGACCCATCCGGACCCGGACGTACGAATCCGGTGGATCGAAGACATGCTGCAGGACGTCAACGTTGCGTCGGGTGTGAGCAGTACGGTGACACAGGCACGGTTTGACGCTGCGCTTGGAGGTCTGTAGCCCCGTCAATACATCGACGGACGAGTTTGGCTGCGATATACTCATTTGACGGGAGGTGTCATGCGTCGCGTAATACTGGTGATAGCGCTCACGTTTGTGGCGCTCATGGTCGTTACCCTTGAGGCCGGCGACAGCTTGTTCGTGCAGGTTCGAGAATCCGAACTGCGCTCAGCCCCCGGCTTTCTCAGTCAGATTGTGGAAAAGCTCTCGCTCGGTGACGAGGTTGTCTATGTGGGGTCACGGCCCGGTTGGTTTCAAGTCACCTTCACAGAAACCGGTCGGGGCGGGTGGATCCACGAGGGGAGCGTCCGCGAGAACAAGCACACAACCCTTCAACTTGCCGGTGAAGGCACCACGCGAACCGTGAGTTCGCGGGAGATAGCGCTCGCCGGACGCGGTTTCAGCGAATCCATGGAAGGTTCGTATGGGTCCGACAATCACCTGGATTTTAGTGCCGTGGATGATCTTGAGGCGCGTCGCATCGGTCCGGAAGAAATCGTTGCCTTCGTCTTGGAGGCAAACCTCCGGCAGGACATTCTCATGCCGGCAGGGGGTGAGTGATGAACAAGAAACGAACTTCCAGATCGGTTCGATTCATGATTCCGCTCGTCCTGGCAATCTTGCTGCTCACGGGGGTTACCAGCTGCCGCATGCTTGTAGAGGAGTTTCGGGCGTTCGGTATCGGTGACAGGTTCGTAGAGAGCCACGATGCTTCTCGGATGGCTATTCAGGCAATTGAGGCGGACACACTGCCGGAGGACGACGAGTACTTCGCCGGGCGCGCGGCGGCGGCACGGATTCTCGACATGTACGATGTCTACGATGACGAAGAGGCAAATCGATATATCAATATTCTTGGCCAGACTCTGGCTCTGGCATCCACGCGGCCGGTCATTTACGCCGGTTACCGTTTCCTGATTTTGGATACCGATGAAATCAACGGTCTTGCGACTCCAGGCGGACACATTTTCGTGACCCGGGGCCTTCTGCGCCTTGCGGAGAACGAGCACGAGGTAGCCGCCATTCTGGCGCATGAAATCAGTCACATTGAAAACAGGCACGGCGCCAAAGCGATCATGGAAACCAAGGGCCGCAATCTGGCCCTCAGGGCCGAGGCTCTGAACTATCGGCTTGCCGCCGTCGGCGCCGAATCCACAATTCTCGGGCGTGGTGTCGCCGTGCTCGAGGAGCGGGTTCAGTCGGTCACAAATGCTCTGCTCGGCGACGGATACTCGGTTGAGGCGGAGAAAGAGGCCGATCTCGGCGCAATTCAGATCCTGATGACGCTGGGGTATGATCCACGCGCCCTGACTACGGTCCTGAATCGACTGAAGGATTCCGAGAAGCTCGCCGGCAGGGTCAAGGAAGGGTTCCACAAGACCCACCCGAAACCCGAACGTCGAATACGGGAGATTGAGAGGCGTTTGGAAAACTACCCCGGGATCACCCAGGTGGATGACGCCGCTGCCAACCGGCGATATCAGGCTGCCCTTGGCGGCATCTAGTACCGAATTCCGATGGGTGTCATTTGACGACGACGGTGCCCGTGTTGAGGTGTGTTTACTCGTTCAGTAGATAGGAGATCACATGGCAAAGGGAAGCGGACTATTCTCGTCCAAATGGGCTCGTGGACTCGTGGTGGGCTTGGCCGCGGCTGTCATAGGTATCGTTCTGCTGTTGACGGGTGCGCTGGACAGACTGGAAAACACTACCTGGGATCTCAGAGTACAGTTGTTCGCCAAACCATCCTCCGCCACCGAAGATGTCATCGTTGTCTTTATCGATCAGACCGACTTGGATTCGGTGGCCGCCGAGTACGGGATTTCGTGGCCCTGGCCGCGCTCGGTGCAAAGCTTGCTCGTTGAGTTCGCCAGTGCGTCCGGAGCGGCCTCGGTCATATACGATATCATTCTCGAGGACCAGGGGTGGGCCGGTGCCGATGATGACCGGGCGCTGCAGTTCATAGCCGAGCAGTTTGGACGCCTCGTCTATGCAGCCGAATTGCGGGTTTCAGAGACGGACCGACAAGAAGTACAAGAACAAGGGACCGAAGTTCTGGCAGAGGAGTGGCCGCCCTATCTCTCCAGACCAGGCTGGACGGTCTCAGGATTAGACTCACCCCCGGACGACATGGTGTTTCTCACGGTCTCTTTCCCTGAGGAGTTCGTGACGGCTTCTAACGGCATCATGGGTTTTGCCAACCAGCACAATGACGTCGACGGCGTGTTCAGGCGATATCGCCTGTTGTCCTACCACACTGATCAGCCGGTTCCCTCCCTTGCAGCCGGTGCGGTTCTCGCACAGACTCCGGGACAAGACGAGGTGGCGTTCGGTCGGAACTCCTTGACCTTCAACGGGATCGACATTCCTATCGATTCCAATAAGAGGACACTCCTCAAGTACACTATCAAGTGGGACCGGCCTTCCAATGCAGAGAAGGATCCTGAAATCACGGACTTCTACACCCGCAACACCTTTTCCGCATGGGAGGTCCTGCAGAGCGCGCTCGCGCTGCAGGCCGGCGTGGATCCGATAATTCCCATTGACGCATTCACGGACAGACACATCCTGGTCGGGGTATCAGCATCTGGATTGCTTGATCTTCGGCCAACGCCGCTAGACAGCAGGGCCCCCGGAGTCACTGTCCATGCCCAGATGCTGGACAATCTTCTGTCAGGCGAGTTCATGAGAGACTTCCCTCAGTGGGCTATGGTGATTCTGCTGGTTCTTCTCACTGTGGGAGCGGCGCTGGCCGCTACCTATGCCAGCAAGACGATCAGTGAGGTGCTCCTCATCCTCGGCTTTCTGGCTATCCCGGTAATCCTGGTCGGTGGCGGCTACCTCCTTGGGTACTGGGTGCAACTCGTTGTGCCGCTCATTGCCGTTTTCTTGGCAATGATTTCCGCCAATGTCGCAAACTACGCGACAGAAGGCGCGGCCAAACGCCAGATCCGCGGCATGTTCGGGCGCTACCTGAGCCCGGCAGTTATCTCTCAGCTTGAGGAAAACCCGGAGGCCGCCGGGCTCGGCGGCAAGGAAGCGCAGCTATCGATCTTTTTCTCGGACATCCAGAAATTCAGCGTCATTGCAACCGAGCTCGGACCGGAAGAGCTCGTCAGTTTTCTCAATCTCTACCTCACACCCATGACGAATGTCATTCTCGAGGAAGGTGGTGGTATCGACAAGTACGAGGGTGACGCCATTATCGCGCAGTGGGGCGCCCCCATAGAGCATGCAGACCACGCACAACGCGGACTTCGTTCGGTGGTGAAATGCCAGACTTTGCTTGACGAACTCCGTCCCGAATTTCACGCACAGTTCGGTGTAGATGTCTACCAGCGAATTGGCATGAGCAGCGGGCCCGCCATTGTCGGCAATATGGGCTCCGAGCTGCGATTTGACTACACCATGATCGGCAAGGCGGTCAACCTGGCCGCACGTTTGGAGGGCGCTAACAAGGCATTTGGAACCTACAGCATGGTCTCCGAGTACACTATCGACAAGGCGGGGGGCATTGACACGCTTCGCCAGACTGGCGTCGCGCTCCGGGAGCTCGGATACATAGCTGTTGTCGGGATGGAGAATGAGCCCTTGCGCGTCTACGAACCCATGGCGCCTGCCGAGTACGAGAAGCGTTCAACTGCGCTTGCGGCATACGATCAAGGTGTGAAGCTGTTCCAGTCCGGGCAATTTGCGGCTGCCAAACCAATCTTTGAACGTCTCGCGGAGATTGATGCTGCGGCGGCAAGTTACGTTCCACGCTGCGATTCTCTGATAGCGAATCCCCCGGCCGACTGGAACGGTGTGTGGGTGCTGACGGAGAAGGGGTAGGCCGGACGCGACTGGGTTCCTTGTCAAGTTGCGTCTGAATGAGAAGAGGTTCTCGCTGATCGCCGAGCAAGTGCTTACCGATGTTCAGTTGATCGGAGCAAGAAGAGTTCTCTCGCGGAGGCACGGAGACTCCTACTCAGGGTTATCCGTTGATGGTTCTAGTAATTTCATCCTTCATCGATGATCGTTCCGATCTGATTCTCGTCCATCCCCGTGCCTCCGTGAGAGATCCTGATGGCGGATTGATGCAACAGACTTTCTGATACCGCTCGTGTCCTTACGCGCCCGGAGGGCGGTCCAGCTTTTCCAGTTCTTCCACCGTCCGAGGCCAGTCGCTTCTGAGCAGTCGGGATAGGGCTCGGTCCGCGTAGACCTTTCCGCCTGTCTGACAGGTCGGACAGTAGTTGCACTCGTTTTCTGCGTACCGGATGCGCTGGATGGGTGTGCCGCAGACGTCACACGGCTGGTTGTACTTTCCGTGAACGTGCATCTCGTCGCGGAAGGCCGTGACCTTTGTGGGGAATTTTGTCACTGCCTCCGCAAGTAATCGATCCAGCCACTCTTGCAAAACGCTCACCGCCGCACTGAAGAGTCGAGATGTCTCGGCATCTGAAATCGACTGACTCATGGAGAACGGGGAGAGTCGTGCCGCAAAGAGGATCTCGTCGGAGTAGGAGTTGCCGATGCCGGAGAAGAGCCGCGGGTCGGTGAGCGCTCGCTTGAGGGTGTGGTTCTCGCCGCGGAGTGCGGCAGTGAAATGGGCGAGGGTCGTGCCGGAATCCAGGAGTTCCACTCCACCACGGCTCATCGCGGCTGCCTGGGCAGCCCCGGCGACCACGTGGAGGCCGGCGCGCCGCCTGCTTCCGGCTTCAGTAAGCGTCAGGACCCCGGATTCAAAACCGAACCTGGCAAGGACGCCTGATTTGGGATTGGGTCGGGCCGGTGGAGCGACTGCCCCCGCCGGCTTCCCCGGGCCACCACCCGGCTTCCACTTGAAGCGGCCGGCAATCATGAGGTGGAACACGTAGAACAGGTCGTCGGAAAACTCCAGCGCAATACGCTTTCCGTAGCGGTGCACACCAACGACGCGGGATTGAAGAGCTGCTTCCGGTGGCACGGCAACTGATCGGAGCAGAAACGGATGGTTCAGTTGTACCCAGAGGAGGGCGTGTCCCCGGAGTACACGGTCAAGGGCGAGTCGGTACGCTTCAATGTCCGGAAGTTCGGGCACGGCCTTTTCCCTCGGTCAGGTCTCGCCCGATCCCACGGCCCTGTATTTCTCAACTCGATTGCGACCGAGTCGTTTTGCCTCGAAAAGTGCGGTGTCGGCTTCCTCGAGGATTGCGTCTATGCTCGTGATCTCGGCTGGATCTCGGGTAGTCACACCGATGCTGACGGAAAGGGATTTTTCCTCGCCGGGGATCATGATGTCGGCAACCCGGATCCTGATTCGCTCGGCAATGATCATTGCATTCGGCTCATCGGTGTCGGGGAGGACCACGGCAAACTCCTCACCGCCGTACCGCCCGATGATCTCCGACCGTCTGAGCACCGCCTGGGCTGCGTCGGCGACTTTCCTGAGCATCTCATCACCCGCGGGGTGACCATGACGGTCGTTGATCTTCTTGAAGTGATCAAGATCGGCCATCAACACGCTGACAGGGTTCTCGGTCCTCCGGGCCAGCTCCAGCGCGCGCTCGGCCTGATGGAAGAAGCTACGGCGGGTGGCCACACCGGTCAGGCTGTCGGTCATGGCGAGTTCCTTGGTCTGTTCAAAGAGCCGCGCATTGTACAAGGCTACCGCAACGTGGTCACCGAGTGCGGTTGACAGGCGAATGTGCTTGGGTGTGAAGAATCCAGGCTGGGTGCTGTCCATGGCAAGCAGCCCCAACGTCTCTCCGTGAACGATAAGGGGCACCCCGAGCCAACCGCGGATCTCAGTGCCCGAGATGTTTGAGTACTGTGGAAAATCCTCCGCAACGTCATTCACAACAAACGGATGTCCGTGCTCGAGCGCCTTGGAGTGGGGGTTTTCACCGGGAACAGGAATACGGAGGCCTTTCACTGCGTCAATATCGTCCCAGCCGCTGCCGCCGACCACCTCGAGCGCCATGTCACGAAGTAACAGGACGGAGGCCGTGTCATACGACACCACCTGCAGTGCCTGATCAAGGACGAGCTGGACGGCCTTCTCTATCTCCAAGGTGCTGGCAACGATCGCGCCGGCCATCCGGAGTGTCTCGGCCTCCTGAGCCTGAGCCTCTGCCTCCGCCTTGGCCTGTTCAAGCGCCGCCTCTATCACCCGGCGTTCGGTGATGTCCACGTCCGCCCCGATGTACAGCTCAGGTTTCCCATCGGAGTCCCAGCCGACCACACGACCAGCTGTGACCACCCAACGCCAGTCGCCCGCCTTGGTTTGCACGCGGTAGGTTTGACGATAGGTGGATATTTCTCCCGCCAGAAGCTGCTCGTATTGGCGTGCCGCAGATTCCCGATCCTCCGGATGGACAACCTGGTGCCACACCTCCTCTACCATCTCGCCGTCGGCGTAGCCCCACTCTTTCCAGAGGTAGTTTGAGAATCCGCTTCCGTCTTTCAGATTCCGAACAAAGATGCCGAGTTCCGAGAGAGCGGTCCGAACATCGGGGAGATTGATGAGTCTCTCGATCTCCCGCCCGTCTCTGCTTGGCTGTTCGGGTTTCTTTTTCATCGTGATCGTGCCGGTGGACCACTCTACATTGAAATCTGCGAAACGGCTACCATCCGTCGCTACAGGGCTTCTTCCAACGCCTGCGCGCGCCGATCATACCGTCTCATGAACGCCTTCGTGATCTCACCGGGGCTTCCCGAACCAATCGATTGCCCGTCAATCTCCACGATTGGAACGATGCCACGGCTTGCGGAAGTCAGGAACGCCTCGGCAAACTCGGTTCGCTCGCTGAGTCGCGGGGCCGTGAGGTCCACGGCAACCACGCCGGGGGCGATCTCCATGACGATGGCGCGCGCAATGCCCGGGAGAATTTTGGTGCCGGCCGTCTGGAGGACCATGGCGCCGGGGAGTTTGACAGCAGTGGAGCGGCGCACAACGTAGAAATTGCTGCTCGCGCCTTCAAGGATGCGGTCGGATTGGTCCACGAGGAGTTGCTCATAGATCTCATCGCCATCGGCGCCGAGCCTGGGGCGTTCCAGAAGCCAGCGCGTTTGCTTGGCGCGAGGGTTGGTTCGTGCCGAGTGGCCGATGGTCTCGCAGCGGACTCCCAGCCTCTGGAGGTCTACGGGTGGTCCGTGGTAGGGCTCAACACTCACCGTGAGGAATCTCGACTGTGGACTCGCTGAGATCCTCATTTTGACTTCCCCGAAGCCGGAATCCCGAGCAATCTGCCTCAGCTGATCCCGCAGGATCCTGCGATTCAGGGTGAGCGAGAATCCGGCCCGACTCGCGGAATCCTCCAATCGATCAAAGTGTTTTGACAGGCACACGACGCGGTGCCCGTGCCACGTCGCAAACACGGCATAGACACCCGACTCGTCCTCGAATCGGCCGGCTTCAGCAAGGCTTTCTGCGAATTGGTCCGGCGGCAGGGCCTGGTGAGCATCTGCAGTAAGCGAAATCCAAATGTGTCGAATCAGACACGGCACGCTACTGTTCCGATGATTCGCCGGCTGCCGGTTCCGAGGTCTCTTCGCGCGGGACGAGCTGTATCGCAAGTTCAGCGAGCTGGCTCTCCTCAACTTCCGAAGGCGAGTCATCCATGGGACATACCCCGACGGTATTCTTCGGGAAGGCAATGACCTCCCGAATCGATTGCTCGCCGGCCATGAGCATGACTAGTCGATCCAATCCCGGAGCAATGCCGCCGTGTGGCGGAGCCCCGTACTTGAACGCCTCGAGCAGGAACCCAAATCGGCGCTGAGCCTCCTCCTCAGGGAATCCGACCACGTTGAAGATCCGCCGCTGGAGGGCAGGATCGTGAATTCGGATTGAGCCCGAGGCGAGTTCCACGCCGTTGCACACCAGATCGTAGAGATCACCCCTGACCGATCCCGGGTCCTTCTCCAACGTGTCCAGGTACTGTTCCTGCGGCATGGTGAACATGTGATGGGAAGCTTCCCACTGTTCATTGTCCTCGTTCCAGTCAAAGAGCGGAAAATCAACGATCCAGGCGAATTGGAAGAGCTTCTTATCTATCAGATCGAGGTCTCTGCCAAGTGCGTTTCGGACCGCGCCGAGGGCGGTGCACGCGGTCTTCCACCGGTCGGCAACGAAGAGCAGGAGATCACCGACCCCCGCGCCGAGTGACTCAACGATGGAGCCCGCCTCCTCGGCGAAGAACTTGGCGATGCCCCCTTCAAGGCCGTTTTCGGTGACCTTCATCCAGGCGAGGCCCTTCGCGCCGTACGTTTTGGCAGCGTCTTCGAGATTTGTGATCTGCTTCCTGCTGTAGGTGGCGCAGCCCGGGGCAACGAGGGCTTTGACGGCACCACCGGACTCCGCGACACTGCGGAAAACCTGGAACTCAGACGCAGACACCATCTCCGTGACGTCGGAAAGCTCCATCTCAAATCTGAGGTCCGGCTTGTCCGATCCAAATCGATTCATTGCGTCGTCGTAGGGAATGCGGACGAACTCCGGCTCCAGTTCAATCGATAGCGTGTGGCCGAACACGTGGCCGAGCATTCCCTCGATCACGGCGAACACATCTTCCTTGGACACGAAGCTCATCTCCAGGTCAATCTGGGTGTGCTCCAGTTGTCGGTCTCCCCGAGCATCTTCATCTCGAAAGCAATGGGCAATCTGGAAGTATCGATCGAAACCGGAAACCATGAGGATCTGCTTGTAGAGCTGCGGCGATTGAGGCAACGCGTAGAACTTGCCGGAGTGCAATCGACTTGGGACCAGGAAATCCCGCGCGCCCTCTGGAGTGGATCGAATCAGAGTCGGCGTCTCGATCTCGTAGAAATCCCGGCTGTGAAGGAACTCCCTGACCCGAAAGGTCACGTCGTGTCGCAGCTTGATCTTCCGCTGCATATCGAACGACCGAAGGTCCAGGTAGCGGTAGCGAAGCCTGAGATCCTCCCGCGCATCGGAACGTTCGTCCACCATGAACGGCGGCGTCTCGGAGGTCGTGAGTACCTCAATATGCGTGGCGGCAACCTCTATCTCGCCGGTGGCCAGATCACTGTTGACCATTTCGGAAGGGCGCGATCTGACCACGCCCTCCACCGCTATGACATATTCGAACTTGAGTCCCGCCGTCACTGACTTGAGGGCCTCCGGGGCATCCTCGCCAATCACCACCTGGGTCACGCCGTAGCGGTCCCGGAGATCAATGAAGTGCACCCCGCCATGATCGCGATTTCTGTGTACCCAACCGTTGAGCGTAACGGTTCGACCGTCATCGGCCGCCCGTAGCTCTCCGCACGTGGCGGTTCGCTTGAACTGTTCCATGAGATCCCCCTGCTATCTGTCTACCTGGTCAACCGGGAGGCCACTTCAGCCTTCGCCCGCCGAGGATGTGCGCATGAACATACTGCACCGACTGGAGCGCGTCGCGCCCGGTATTGAACACCACCCGGTATCCGTTCTCCTCGAGACCGAGATGCTCGGCGACCCGGGACACGCCCTGCATGAACCTGCCTGTCTCAGCGGCATCGGCGTCCTTCAGGTCGGCGAAGCTCTCGCGTCGTGCCTTCGGGATGACCAACACGTGGACGGGCGCCTGCGGATTGACATCCACGAACGCATAGACGTCATCATCCTCGTAAACCGCCTCGGATGGAATCTCCTTGCGAAGTATCTTGTCGAACAGTGTGTCGTTGGGCATGGTCGCTTCCTTGGAATGAGAAGCTACCATCCGGCGACACTGCGCGTCTACGACCCCACGGGTCCGCTCAGCACCAGATCCAGAACAGGCGGAGTTGCATCCGGTCGGCTGCCGCTCGCCCGGCCTCACGCCCGGCGGTTCGTAGCCGGCGTTCCTCCTGCGCATGAGCCTCGGTGATGACCCATTCTGTTGGGTACACCGTCAGCACGCCGTCCGGCACGCGGACCTCTTCCTCGCCCGCAACTCCGCGGGCTTCAGCCCGAAGTCGGCTGAGCTTGGCTGTCAGCGCTCCTGCGGTCTGCCTGCCGCCGTACCCGACCAGGGACATGTCTGCCCCGACGACGCGGTGGCACGGCACGATTGGATAGAGCGGGTTGGTGGCCATCACCCTGCCGACGGCACGCGCCTGGGAGCCTGCAGCCTCGGCGATCTTGCCGTAGGTGGTCACATAGCCGATGGGAATCGCCGCCGCAGCAGTGAGAATCCGGCGCAACGGCTCGGATAGAAACTCGGCGGAGAGCATGAAGTGCTTGCCTGCTTCGTTGCCACGTTCCAACTCGCCAAGCATTGCCACCGCGTCGGTGACGAATGACGAGGGTGCCTCAGCAAGATGAGTCTTGACGCCCTCAGGGACGCACCGCTGGACGGTCTGAATTGCGCCGTCACGCGTTGATCCGATTGCCGTAGCGACGAAATCCCCGCCCGCCCAGGCGACGCCAAACCACGAGTTGTCATACTGCCCGGCCGAAACGTACACGATAATTCCTGAACCCCAGACGGTTGCCAGTCTTTACTTCGTCGGTGGTGCTCCATTGGTTTCTTCGCGTTCCCTTACCCTGACCATGATCTGATCGTAGACTTCGCGGGTGATGGGGTAGAAGGAGAGCACGATCACGCCCGCCACGAAGAATATGGCCGGGATTGGACCCGCGAGGATCCGAATGCCGGCGATTGCGCTGGCGGCCTGGACCGGTTCGGCAATCGCATCGGTTGGCTGCTGGTAGGCGAACGCCGTCAGAACCCAGCCGGTGAGTGCAATGCCGAACGCCTGACCGATCTTGCTTGCAAAGGTCCACATGCCGTAGAAGACCCCTTCCCGACGCGTCCCGTTCTCGGCAAAATCATACTCGATGATATCCGGAACGATCGAATACGGCATGACGTACTGCGTCGCAAAGCCGATGCCGGCGACTGCCATAATGATGAATGAGAACCAGATAGGGAGCGACGGCGCAAAGCCGGCAAACACCATCACTGCCCCGGCAACAATCAACATGCCGATGTTGTAGCTTTTCTTCTTCCCAATCCTGGCAGAAATCTTCACCCAGACTGGGATGAAGGCGAGACTGGACACCAGCAGGAAGAGCAGGGCAATGCTGAACATACCCTCGTTCTTGTAGATGTTCTGAAAGAAGTAGAGCAGGCTGGCCTGAATGATATTCACGCCGGTGATGTGAAAGGTCCACGGGATCAGCGCCAGGAGAAACGTCTTCATCCCGAGCACCTGTACGTAGGACTTGATGACGTTCGTTGCCTGGGTGATCGGGGCGCCGAGCGTCTCTTTGACCGTGAGCACGGTGATCATGGTAGTTATGGCCATGATCACTCCCATGATTCCGCCGGTGATTGTCCACCCGGTGCTGCCCCCACCAAACACCGCTACGAGGGGGAGCATGGCCCCCGCACCAATGAGGGTCCCCACTACTGCAAACGACATCCGGTATCCGTTCAGCACAGTTCGCTCGTTGAAATCGCTGGTCAGTTCCGGCGTCAACGCGCTATAGGGGATGTTCACGAGTGTGTAGGCGGTGTTCAGCAGGCAG
>DAOWMR010000389.1 GCA_030642995.1 Spirochaetales bacterium | reverse complement strand
TCCGGTGAACAGACTGACGACTAACGCCAATGCGATGGATGCAACCTTGGAACTCGCCAACGGCCAGAGCCCCGAATCGGCGGAAGTCTGCGATATGAATACGAAGAAGCCGCCGAACCCGAGTCCGGCAAGCACGCCGAGCAGGAGCGCCCGTTTGGTGCCTTCGCCGCCGCGGCGCTCCGCAGTGAGCAGAAGAACGGCAGGTATGGCAACGCCAATGCCAATCCATCCGACGAGCCCTGGCTGTTCCCCCATCAACGCGCCTGCAACCACCGGTGCTGCCGCGCCAACGAGCGCCGCCGTCGGTGAGGCAACCGCCGCAACCGTCGAGGCGAGCGCGCGGTAGAGAAGCGCCAATCCCATGACGCCGGACGCTCCGGCGGCGGCGCCCCACAGCAAGTCTGAAAGCCGAATCGTGGTGTCAAGTACAAATGGAGCCGCAATGAGAATACCGATGAGCCCTGCGAACTGGGAGAGAATCAGAACTGCGAAGACCGGGCTCTGCCTGGTTGCGCGACCACCGGTGTAATCTGCCGCGCCGTAGCAGAGTGCAGATAGACCAGCGAAGAGTATGGACATGACGACTGACCTGCCGCATTGATATTCCTGACGGCGCCAGTATAGGTTCCAGGCGGCGATCGGTCAAACCGAATGGTCGCGGATGCTTCGCGTGGCCACAGCCCCGTTGATTCAGCAGCTTGTTCCGTCCCCTCGGCGCGTGTAGAATCTGCGACCAATGGCACCACGGTCCGGAGGTCCGGCAACAGTTGATCCAGAGAAGGCGCTGAAGCTCTTCGGCCTCGCGCCGAGCGCAACACTGCGCGATCTCAACACCTCGTACCGGCGTCTCGTGCGCAAGTACCACCCGGACTACAACCCGGATCGGAAGTCCTGGGCACACGAGGCCATGGTAAAGGTCAACTCAGCTTACGACTCCGCAATGGATTACCTTGCATCACTTCGATATGAAGAGATAGAGGAACGCCTGGATGAAGAGATCCAGGCTCATGATCGATTCACCGAGCTCTTCGCGGCCATTGCCAACTCGGTGCTTGAAGGTGTTTTCATCTACTACCAGTATGGCCTGGAGAATCCGTTCGTTCGCGAGCAAGGGGTACCACGTTTCCGTTACAGGCTTGCGCTCAGAAAGGTCGCCGCGGGAATCAGTCAGCTGGAGCGACTGCCGGCACCCAACGCCATTGATGCGAACACGCTTGAGGTGTTCAGCTCGTTTTCAATCGCCTTCCTGCAGTGCATGCGAATGGATCGAATCCAGGATCCCTCGGATAACCGCAACGAGAAAGCGGCCTACCGGCACTATCGGACCGGTAGCGAGCTGTTGGACAATGAGATTCGCAAACTTCTCTTCCGTGTTGAACTATCCGGTCTTCGCACCCGCGCCGCCCCGCACGGACTCCCGGTCTGTCATGCCGAGTTCATGAAGGTGCTCATTGAGCACGGAACCAGTTCCTGGGTGACCGACGCTGCGATCAAGTCGTGCCTTCTGGATAGCGTGCAGAAGCTCGAGGAAATCGGCCAACGCGTGCCAACGCTCGGGATCGGACAATGAGCCACGGGGCATCTGCGCGAGCGCAACTCACCGAAGGTAACGTCCCTCGCATGCTGATCAGGCTCACCATACCGATGATCTTCGGCGTGCTGAGCATGGGACTCTACAACCTCGTTGATACGCTGTTTGTCGGTCGGCTCGGGAAAGAACAGCTGGCGGCACTCTCCTTCACCTTCCCCGTTGTCCTCGTGATCAACAGTCTCGCGCTCGGCGTGGGAATTGGAGCCGCGGCGGCCATCTCTCGAGCCATCGGCGCGGGTGACCACAGCCGTGTCCGGCGCCTCACAACCGACAGTCTTCTCCTCGCGCTGCTTACCGTAGGGGTCTTCGCCACGGCCGGCAGTTTGACGATTGATCCGCTCTTCCGTCTGCTCGGCGCCAACGAGAGGATTCTGCCCTACATACACGAGTACATGACCATCTGGTATCCCGGCATGGTTTTCGTGGTCTTCCCCATGGTCGGAAACAACGCGATTCGCGCCACCGGCGACACACGGACTCCTGGAATCGTCATGATGATAGGTGCGCTGGCCAATGCAACGTTGGATCCGCTCCTGATCTTCGGAATAGGCCCATTTCCCGCCCTTGGTATCAGAGGAGCCGCGGTGGCCACGCTTCTCGGCAGGTCAATTACCTTCGTGGCGGCAATCTACGTGCTGTCGGTCAGAGAACGCCTCCTTGATTTCCGACGCCCAACGATCGCGGCAGTCCTGAGTTCATGGAAGGAAGTTCTCTACGTGGCCGTTCCTGCTGCAGCAACTCGGATGATTGTACCCATTGGAGCCGGGCTCGTGACCCGTGTTCTCTCTGAGTATGGACCTGAGGCGGTTGCGGGTTACGGCGTTGCCACTCGGATCGAGTTCTTTGGGCTGGCCGTCATCAGGGCACTCGCGGCCGTCATGGCCCCGTTCATCGGCCAGAACCTTGGCGCCGGGGAAATCAGCCGTATTCGTGAAGGATATCGGACCGCGCAACGGATGAGTTTGATTATTGGCGGTGTGTCTTTTGCCGTGCTGTTCATCCTTGCCGGACCCATTGCGAGATTGTTCACCGAAGCGTCGGACGTCGTAAGGACAACCATGCGTTACCTGCGCATTGTCCCGGTTGCCTACGCTCTCCAGGGGTTCTATCTCATCTCGACACCCGGCCTCAATGTCCTGCGCAAACCTCTGACAGCGGCGGGCCTCGGCGCAATGGAGGTGTTTGTACTCATCGCTCCGCTCGCTCTCCTCGGATCATGGCTGTTCGGGATAACTGGAGTATTTGCCGGAATCGCCGTGAGCTACGCGATCACCGGCATCCTGTCGCGAGTGGCATTCCGCCGAACTTTGGCATCCACTACGACCGCTTGAGTTTCGTAACCGCGTACAAAAAAGCCGGCCCTCCGTGGGCCGGCTTTCCAATCCTCTACAGTGCCGGTTACGCTTTTGCAGCCGCGGCGGCTGCCGCTTCCTCAGCAACATTCATCTTCGCAACCGCATGCTTTGCGATTGGGATGCCATAAGGCGAGCAACTGGTATAGTCCAGCCCAACGCTGCGGACGTAAACGATATTCTCCGGCTCAGCACCGTGCTCACCACAGAGACCCATCTTGAGGTCAGGCCTCGTCATCCGCCCGCGCTCTGCAGCGATGGCGATGAGT
>DAOWMR010000017.1 GCA_030642995.1 Spirochaetales bacterium | reverse complement strand
GGTACTCCCGCAGGCCGGTAGAAAGGCCCGGGGGGGTCTCCTGAGCAAAAATGGTTCCAGTACCAAACAGAAGAATCAGGAACAGGACGAAGGGGCGTGGATTCTTGATCGTCATGCGGCGCACTACCTCAGTACTATTGTCGACGTACCGGCCTTTGACGTTCACCGATTCATGCAATGTGGCGACCCCTTAGTCTCGCGATCTCGTGCGCGGGATTTGGACTCTGAAAGAAGGCCGAGCCCGTAATGAGCACATCGGCTCCGGCATCCCGAACGATGTGGGCCGTCTCTCCATTGATGCCTCCGTCAACGGCTATCTTGAATGATAGACCGAGCTTTCTGCGGAGTCCATCCAGGACGCGCACCTTTTCGACACATCCGGGAAGGAGTTTCTGGCCTCCAAATCCGGGGTTCACGGTCATGACCAGCACCTGAAAGACCTTCCCGAGAAGCTCCCCGATCGCATGAACAGGGGTGGATGGAACGAGGGAAATGCCCGGTTTCTTGCCAAGTTCCTCGATGAGCGCTACGGTTCGGTCCGCATGAACTGAAGCTTCAATATGGAACGTAATGAAGTCTGATCCGGCATCGGCAAACTCAGCAACGTACCGTTCGGGCTCTTCGATCATCAGGTGAGTATCCAGCGGCAGATTCGTCATCTGCCGGATGTCATGCACCATCTTCTGCCCGAAAGTCAGATTTGGAACAAATCGACCGTCCATTACGTCCAGATGAATCCAGTCGCCCCCGCATGATTCAGCGAGACGAACGGCATCCCCGATTGCAGTGAAGTCCGCAGCGAGAATAGATGGTGCTGCGATTATGCTCATCGGTGCCATGCAGGTACTATACGGCAGACGGGCGGCAATGCAAAGCATCCCTCGTTGACGAAAGAAGTTGGGTGAGTATAATTGACTCACTGCGTGCAGTATGCTCGAAAATCAGACAAATGGCGTCACCGGCCCCGATCTGCTGGAGCAGGCGAACGGCCACATCCGTAATCATGACCTGGACTCGGCTCAGAGAACCTTGGAGAAGGGTCTGGCCTTGGACTTTGACAGCGCAGACGTCGTCACTTCGCTGAAATTTGTCAATTTCTGGAGGGAACGCGAGACCCAACTGGAGAACATTCAGCATGCGTTTGAGCGCGGGGAATACTACATATCCCAGTGGCCGGCGTTTGAGGGGTTTGCCGAACGGATCGGGCACGATTGTGAGCCATGCATGTTTGCCATCCGAACACATGTCTTCGGCCGCGCACTTGAAGAATTCCAGTTGCTGGTGCAGGAAGCAGACTCTCAGGATTTCGAGCTTCTGATGCGTATCGGGCGGTGTCACAAGGGGCTCGGTGCATACGATGAGGCCGTGCGTTATCTCGAGGCTGCGGCCGCCGAGCGATCGGACGACTCCGAGATTCTTTCAGAGCTTGCTGATGCGTACGCGTTGGTGAATGAGACCCAGGCTGCAAAAGCATTCTTCAGAGAGGCTTTCTTCCTGGAACCGCAGCGAGTACATTTAGAGTTGTTGGAATCACAGTTGATTCGTGCCCTTGCAGACAAGGTCCGGGAGCTTGGCTTCTCGGGGCCTGCGTTGCTGGAGTGGTTACCGGTGTACGGGGTACTCCTTGGGGTATTCACTGTGAAACGAGAATTACGATCGATTGAGTACGGAAAGCTGAAACAGGGCATCTACGCCCTCGAGCGAGAGCTCCGTGAGGGCCGGGACAAGGATCGATTGGTGGAGCCGCGGCTCATCAATCGATACTTCTGGCTCGTTGATCATCTGGTTGGCAGCGGAGAGGATTCCGCGAAGGTTGATGAAGTTCTTCTGAAACTCAGAAGCGTCAACGAGCGAATATACAAACAATATACGAACTAAGTCTTGATAGGTAGGAGATCGGAATGTCGGGAAAGCTGCTGGATAGAGTTGGAGAACTACTGAACGAGGAGAAGTGGACTCGCGCCACCCTCAACAACTATACGGTCAGCAATTTCAAAGAGTTGGATGATGTTCTTGATGAAGTCCTCACGAGCGAAGTGCAGGATGACGTGACTGAGCTCTGTGTTGAACATCTTCTGCACACAAAGAACAGCATAATCGCCCTCTACCTCTCGGGGGTTCTGAATCTGAGCCGACAGACCGTGGACGACACCAACCTGGTGACAATCATCGATATCTTCACCGACAATCACAAGTGGAACATTGTTGAGTACCTCTGTCGGCGGATACTGGAGTTTGGTGAGAACAAGTTTGCCCTTCGTACCCTAGCAGACTGTTACAACAACGAGAAACAGCAAGAGAAGATGTACGAGATCTGGGAACGACTCATCCGCATTGACTTTGATGAGGCCGACATCGTGCGCCATCTCGCGGAACAACGCGAAGAGGAAGGGAACGTCGATGAAGCCATCGATTACTACAAGAAGGCGCTTCACCGGTACATCAATAAGCGCTTGTTCAACAGCATCAAGGAAGTCTGGCACAAGCTCATCCAGTACGTTCCCGAAGAAACTGAGTTTTTCTATCACGCAGAGAGCAGGATTGCGAAGCTCGTCAGTCCGGAGAGGTCCGTTCAGCTGCTCGAAGACCTGTATCCGCACTTCAAGCAGAAGAGCGACTGGAATACGGGAATAGAAATCCTGAAGCGGATCCTCGAGTACGATCAGAAGAATCCGTGGGCTCGGAAGGAAATCATCGAGTGTTTCGAGAGCAAGTACATTGATCACAGTCAGCTTGAGGAATACATACGGATCTCAAACCTCAACCAGAGTTGGCGGAATGTGCACGATGCAATAGCCGCCTTTGAGAAGCACATCGCTTTTGATGAAGGTAACTTCGTGTTTCATCGATCGTGGGGAGTAGGTATCATCCGGTCCATCAAGGGTGATTCCATTTCCATCGATTTTGCGCGCAAGCGCGGTCACGAAATGACGCTGAAAATGGCGGTGAGCGCTCTGGAGATCCTTCCGAAAGGCCATCTTTGGGTTCTCAGAAGCGTGTGGAAAAAAGACAAGCTCCGAGCGAAGGTTAAGGAAGATCTGGAGTGGGCTCTCAAGACTACGATCAGAAGTTGCGACAATGCAGCCGACATGAAGCGGATCAAGGCCGAGCTGGTTCCTTCCATTTTGACCCAGAGCGAGTGGAGTTCATGGAGCACGAAGGCTCGGGCAATCCTCAAGACGAACAAGATTTTCGGGGTTCTCACCGATAAGGCCGATCATTTCGTCGTGCGAGACCAACCCATCACGTACGGAGAGAAGACGTTCAACAAGTTCCGCAGTGCAAAAGGCTTCTTTGAGCGGATCAAGGTTGTTGATGAGTTCATGGAGTTCATTGAGACTGAGGAGGAGACCGGCACCGACAGCGAGTTCTTCCGCGAGATGTTCGAGTATTTCTCGGCTCTTCTCAAGAGTGCAACTTCCACAAACGAGTTGGTGGTTGCCAGCAACCTGCTCGTCCGCAGAATTGTTGAACGGCACCCGTACCTGGATCCAGGTGTCAACCTCGATTTCATGGAGCTCTACGACAGCATCGAGAACCTGGAAGAGGTGTTTGCAGCTCTGGATTCAAACGATCTCAAGCGTCAGTTCATGCAAGAAGTTAAGCAGAACTCTGAGGACTGGCCGGAGCTGTTTGTACGGCTCTTTCCCTACTTTCTTTCGCAGGACATCATTGGTGAGCTCGAGCGGGCATCCGAAACCGACAAACTCTGTGAGCTCTTCACGAAGATCTACGAGAACTACCGCGATTATCGTGAGGCGTTCGTCTGGCTGGCGAAGAACGTCATCGACGACCGCTGGTTTTCCAGGCTCCAAATCAACTATGAGAAGATTCTTATCGCCATGATCCATCTTCTGGATCTGACCTTCCGTGACATAGGTAACCGGAAGGATGTCAGCCAGAATCGCAAGACGAACAGGCAGATCCACAACTACCTCTTCAAGGACAGTAACGTTGAGAACTACCTGGCTAAAGCCGACGAGGACGGCATCAACCGCGTGTACACTCTTGTGAGCGATGTGAAGGACCTGGACCCATCAATCAAGATTGAACTCAAGCAGCGGATCATCGATGAGCACCCGGGCATCTCATTCTACGGCGAACGTGGGAGGGAAAAGGTCAGTCGGGGCGGATTCATGGCTACTTCGAGCTCATTCAATGAGAAGCAGAAAACGCTGAAGCATCTTCACGAGGTTGAAGTCCCCAAGAACTCAAAAGAGATCAGTGAGGCGCTAGCTCACGGTGACTTGAGGGAGAATGCCGAATACAAGGCTGCCAAGGAACGGCAGGACTTGCTCAATTCCTCGGCTGCAAAGATGAAGGATGAAATGGAGCGGGCTCAGATAATTCGGGCGGATGAGGTGGATGATTCTTCGATCGCCTTTGGAACGAAGGTTTGCCTGAAAGCCAACGACGGTTCCATTGAGAAATTTGTGGTTCTCGGCCCGTGGGAGAGTGATCCGGAGAACGGGATCATATCCTACCTCTCACCCTTTGGAAGTGAATTGATGAATCGCAAGAACGGAGAGGAGCTATCGTTCGTGATCAATGAACGAGAATACGTCTACGAAGTGGAAAAAATAGCGGTAGCTGATTTTTCCTGAGCAGCTTTCCAGCCTGCGTCAGTCGGTCTCGTCCTGCGGGACAGGTATTCCCAGCTCTTCAAGTGTTGAGACGGCATTGCTGTGCAGCATGCCTGTCGAATTCTCCTCTGCGATCGTGAGAATTTTGTCGCCAAACTGCGTGAACCCACTTTTTCCGATACCTCGGATGGCATAGACGCGAATAATGAAGTTGGGGTGGGACAGTAGTCGATCGTAGGTCTCGGCCAACAACGGGCTCTCCGTTTGCACAAGTGCACGCGCGGCTGCATCCAACAGTCGAGAGTTTTCAACCGTCCACTCGGAGTTGATGACGCTGATGATCGTTTCAAGACTGGCCGGGAGATCGTTTTCGACAAGGAGATCAATTGAAAGCATCCGGTCCGACTGAGGAGCGCGAGAATCGGTACTGATCGCGCGGAGTATGTCATAGGCATCGCCGGATTCCAGTGCCGCAAGCGTCCTGATCGCTTCCTGACGAACCGGGGCTTCCGGGTCTCTGCGTGCCTTGTACTCAATTGCCGGCAGTGATTCGGCCGCTCCTCGGGTAGCGATGCCCTGCAAAGCTGCAACTCGGACCCGCCAGAAGGAATCTCGAAGCCCGTCGTCCAAGGCTCGGGTTGCGGCCGGATCGTCATAGTTTCCGAGCGCGGCAATGGCATACGCTCTGAGGAGACTGTTGGTGTCATCGAGGACCGAGATAAGCGGACTCAGACTCTCCGCCGCGCCGATCTTTCCGAGGCTTTCGGCTCCGTACTGCCGGAGACTGGTCTCCTCATACCGGTCGGTCACAATGTTCGTCAGCAAGGCTACCGCGTCGACAGCCTCCGCGTCGCCAAGGGCTCTGATCACCGCCCCTTTCAGGTCGGTACTCTGGAGTTCCTCGAAGAGATCGAGCAACAAGTCGACAGCTCCGGGGCTGGTGTCCGTTCCAATGGCGCCGATCGCTACACTCGCGGCGACCACATCATCATCGCGAGCAATTTCCTCGTAGCGGGTCAGGAGCTCGGGCGAATGGACATCTGCAATCACCGATAAGTAGCGAACCGCGATCCGCAGGAATCCAGCATCCAACTCTTCCTCTTCAGTGAGGATAGTGCTGACGGCCGGTCCGGCAATGACAACGCTCCGTTTCTCAAAATGCTCCAGGATTCGGCCCTGTAGCGATCTGTTTCGTGATCCTTCAAGGCGCGTGAGCACCTCATCATCAAGGCGATCTTCGCCCTGATCTTCCAGGCGACCGAGCAACTCCATTACTTCGGAGTCAATTCCGAAGAGGAGGACATCCCGGGACTGTTGCAGGGCGGAGTTTTCCTGCGCCGGCAGGCACACCGGAATCAATACAATGGTCAGAAGTAGAGCGATTCGATTCATTTCGCCCTCCGTTTGAGTAGTAACGTAACAGCCTCAATCCGCAACGCCCAATAGAGTGTCGCGACAGTTCCGGCCGAGAGAAGACCCGATCCCAGAAGGGTCCCGAGATTGGCAAGCGTACTGCCGGACTGCCACAGCAGGCCCCAGCGTCCTCGAAAGAGGAGCAATCCAACGAGAGCCGGCAGTGTGGCGACCACCGATTTCCCGACGGTGGCCAGGATAGAGGCACTGTCGAGACCCTTCAGCGACCGGTGAGAGAAAAACAGGAGCACGAGCGCACCGGCAGTAAAAGCAACTGAATTCGCCACTGCCAGTCCGGCCACGCGAAGAGGTGTTTCTTTCAGGACGAGAGACAGCACAACATCTATACCCAGCACCGCAACGGCGGTGAGTGTGGGTGTCCGATAGTCTCCCCGTGCATAAAACGATCGCTGGAGAAAATTGAACAGTCCCACGCCGACCATTCCGAGGCAGTATCCCATGAGAACCCGTGCGGCCATGCCGGTGTTGGCCGCGCTGAACTCGCCTCGCTGGAAAGCGACGGCGATTATTTCAAATGAGAGTGCTCCGAGGATGACCGCCGAGGGAATCAGGAGCGCTGAGATGGCCCGAACACCGTATGCGGTCGTTCCGCGAAGAGCACGCCGGTCTGATTCGGCGGCCTCACGGCTCATGCGTGGAAACAGGACGGTAGTGACCGACACACCGAAGATTCCAAGCGGTAATTGCCAGAACACGATCGCATTGGCCAGAGCGGAACTCGACCCATCCTCCAACCCACTGGCGAAGTAAAGCGCTATTTGCTGGTTTATGGCGAAGATGCTGCTTGAAGCGACGACCGGCAGCCACTGCCGAAGAATACGGCGAAAGGCCGGATTGCCGAACGAGAATGACGGCCGAAAATCAAATCCGTTTTTCAGAAACTGGGGCGTTTGAAAGAGCACCTGGCCAACCCCCCCGGCCAGAATCCCTACCGCCATGGAATAGATCCCGAGGGTTCTGTGAAGCAGGAGTACGGATCCAATGACGAGGATGGAAAATACGATCGGCGTGAGGGCCGGAACGGCAAACCGGTTGCTGCTGTTCAGTGATCCCATCATTACGGCACTGATACTGATGAGCAGGCTATAGTTGATGAACCACCGGAAGAGGTCTGCTGCCAGAGCCTGCCGCTCTATCTCGGGAAAATCGAGGATGAACAATGTGATGGGCCGTGCGAAGACGATCGAGAGCACGAGCACCGGGACGAGAATCAGTGCCTGAAAGGAGAGGAGATTCCGAACCACTTGCTGCGGTACACCGGCGGCGCGGTCGTCCGGGTTCGTGAGTGATTGCGAAAGCACGGGAATAAAGGCCGACGAGAGGGCTCCTTCCGCGAGGAGTTTTCTCAGGTTGTTCGGAATATTGAACACGGCGTTGAGAACATCGGCGCTACCGGAGGCCCCGAAGACCGCGTTAATCACTGCCTGTCGGGCAAAACCGAGAAGCCGGGACAGTAAGGTGGCGCCCATCACAATGGAAGTGGAAGATCTGCCTGCCGAGATGTTCGGGGGCTGTTTGCTCGAGCTACTCACTGATGTGACTATCGGCATTTTGGCGCCGTTGCTCTCCTTCGTTGTAGCGTGAAAGGGTTGTATCACGGTATTCCACATAACGTCCTGTGCGAATTGCAGTTCGTATGCCCTGGACGAGCTTGCCCAGAAAGTGGAGATTGTGTTCAGTGGCGAGAATTGGCCCGAGCATCTCGCCGGACTTGAACAGGTGACGGAGATAGGATCTGCTGTACCTCCTGCAGACGGAGCAGTCGCAACTCGGGTCAATCGGTTCCTGGCTTACTTTGTGTTTCTCATGCCGCAGGACCACGCGCCCATCCCAGGTCAGTACGGTACCGTTGCGGGCAATTCGGGTGGGAAATACGCAGTCAAACATGTCGATGCCCGCGGTGACGGCATCAAAGATGTAGTCAGGTGTTCCGATGCCCATGAGGTAGTGAGGGATATCCCGAGGAAGGAGCGGGGCCGTTTGCGCGAGCGTTTCACGAAAGACGTCGCTGCTCTCACCGACCGAGAGCCCGCCGATGGCAATGCCCGGCAGATCCAGAGCGGCGATTTGTTCCACGCTCTGCGCGCGAAGGTCGGGAAAGAAATTGCCTTGTGTTATGCCGAACAAGAGTCCTTCGTAGCCCTCGCCGGAACGCTTCATCCATTGGTCGCGCGCGCGTGCCGCCCAACGAGCAGTCACGGAAGCCGCGTGTTCGGCTTCTTGCCGATCAACGCCGAATCCGGTGCATACGTC
The DNA here is from genome assembly GCA_030642995.1 of Spirochaetales bacterium. GTDB lineage: Bacteria > Spirochaetota > Spirochaetia > DSM-27196 > SLST01 > JAHOYX01. Next base: position 9,026 of record DAOWMR010000017.1, on the reverse strand, counting down.
CAGAGCCATCTGGATGTCGCTTCCAAGGGTGCGCTGGGCGTCGACAACCGATTCGGGGGTGAAGTGGTGCCTCGTACCGTCAATGTGGGAACGAAAAACAACCCCCTCTTCCGTGACTTTCCGAAGTTTGGCAAGGGAGAAGACTTGATAGCCGCCGGAGTCGGTGAGGATGTTGCCGTTCCAGCTGGAGAATCCGTGAACACCGCCTCCTGCCGCAATCACATCCAGGCCCGGTCTGAGAACGAGGTGATAGGTATTGGCGAGAATCAAGCTGTAACCAAGTTTCTCCAGCCGTTCATGTGGGATTGCCTTGACTGTCGCGGCCGTTCCAACAGGCATGAAGGCCGGGATCTCTACCGGCCCGTGAGGAAGCGCGAGAACCCCTGTTCTGGCGGCCGTTTCAGAGTCTGTTGCGTGAATGTCCAGAATCATGTTCGTGACAGCCTGAAGAGCGCGACGCCGAGCACGAAGAAAGCGAGAAATCCCGCCCAGGCGCCAAGAATAGGGCTCAAGTATCCGGAATAGGCCATCAGGCCGGCAATCATTTGAATAACGTAGTAGACCACCGAGACCGACAGCGACACAAGCAAGCTCATGAGGAGGATATTCTTCCGAAATCGCCCACCAATCGCACTTGAGATGAACACGACAATGAACGGCGTCAGAGCGAAGGAGAAGCGCTCGTGGTACTTCGTCAGATCCTCACGGTAGGGAAGACCGGCGTCACGCTGCGTTTGAATCCAGAGCTGTGCATCGGCGAGTCGCAGTTCGTCTATGTCTTTGCCCCTGCGTTTGAAAGCTTCCGGACTCAAGACCAATGTCGGCACCACCTCTCGTGATGCGAACCGTTCGACGAGTTCTTCGTTCTCCCAGAAGAAGAAGCGACCCGACTGAATCTCCCAGCCCTCCTCCGTCCATCGGGCTGATCTCGAAGAAATCACGGAGATGATCTCTCCGTCAGCATCTCTTTCAACAATCACGACACCCGAAAGACTCTCTGTGGCATCGTTATAGTAATCTGCGTGATAGACCACTCGAGCTGCTGCCCCAAGTCTCGTAACGTTACTGTTGCTTGAGCTCCGGCTGACATTGAGAAGCTGTCGCTCGAGTTCATTCTTCCTACGCAATGTGTCAATGACCGCATACTCTTCGAAGAAGAACGACCCCACGCTCAGCAGAGCGCCGGCAATCACCAGCGGCAGTACGAAGGTGCGCAGGGAGACACCGGATCCAAGGACGGCAATGAGTTCGTTGTTGGCGTAGAGGCTACCGAGAGTGAATGCCACTGCAAAGAGCAGAGACATCGGAAGTGAGAAATGCAGGCTCTTTGGGAGATACAGGAGTTGCACGCGAAGCACCTGCGCGAACGGAATGTCCAGATCTATGTAGCGAGTGATGTTCTGAAAGACGTCCACAAGCTGCAGGATGGTCACGAAGAACGCGAGTGCGATGAGGAATACCGGCAAGAATGAACGGAGAAGCATTCCGTGCAGGGTCGTTTTCATCGTCTCACCTTCAGCAGAAGCGCGCCACCGGCAAGGCCAAGGATCGCGAGGTTGGGCAGCCACATGGCGAGTGCCGGCGACAGGGAGGGATTGTTGATTCCCAGTGTCTGGCCGGCGATGAGCATGGTCCAGTAGAGCGTCGAGACAAGAAGCCCGATACCGAACCCAACCGCGCGACCCGCCCGCCGGGTCATCAGCCCCACCGGGAACGCAAAGATTATGAACGTCAAACAGGCGAACGGGATGGAGAACTTCTTGTGGAACTCCAGCTCGTAGTTCTGCAAGGTACGGTCAACAATGGGGCGTGCCGCTTCCTGGGTCAGCTGAGCAAGGGTTCCTTCGAGTTCCTGCGTGATGCGGGCCACCGTAGAGGAACCGCCGTAGACATGCTCAATGCCGTATTCATATTCCTGTGCGAGTCGCAGTCTGAGGTTGTCGACGAGCCTCTGCTGATCAGCAGCTCGGGCTTCTAATGTTCCGCGTCGCTCCTCGATGACATCCCACACATCCACAGAGCTCATTTCCCGCGGGCCGGGATTTCGAATATTGAACGTTATGTCCTTCAGTAGAATGTTGTACTGCATCGACTCCGAGGTACTGTAGTCATAATCCCCGATAGCGTCGGGCGCAAGGGTCTGTGTCAACACGTTTGTCAGGTCGAGAGAGAGAACCCCCGCATCACCGCCCGGCTGTGTGAGCCGAGCAGATGTCGCCGCGATCACCCTCCGTTCGCTCCGCTCGTTTTCATCGAGAATCAGGAGGTCTTCTATCTCACGACCGGAGACCGCGCCCGTGACAATGATGCTGTTCTGGTAGTTCTTGACCGTGTAGGATTCCAATTCCAGTTCCGGATTCGAGAAGATAAGCTCACGATAGAGCCGACCGAAATTGATTGTTCCAAGCGGCAGGAAGTAGTCGTTCATAACAAACGACAGCATTGACAGCGTGATGCCGATGGCCAGAAGCGGCACGAACAGCCGGCGATATGGCACCCCGGAAGCTTGAAATGCGATTATTTCGTTGTCCGAAGAAAAGCGTCCGACGGTCATCAACGCTCCGAGCAGCGCACCGAACGGAACCGAGAGAGCCACGATGGACGGTAACGAGTAGATGACAAGCAGCAGTACATCGAGCGGAGGGACTCGTTTCGTGAGGATCTCTTCCGCGAGCAAGAGAATCTGATTGATGAAGAAGATAAAGAAGAAGAAAGAAAAAGCGACAAAGAACGAGAAGACGAATTCTCGAGCAAGATAGACCGTTATTCGCGTGTAATGCCGCGCCATGGGTCAGCGCCCGGTCGAGCCGAAGCCTCCCTCCCCTCGTTCAGATTCTGTCAGTTCTGCCGCCGTGAAAGTCGCTTGCTCTACCGGTGCAATCACCAGCTGAGCGATTCGGTCTCCCGGACAAATCGTGTATGGCTCATCCGACAGATTGACCATCACAACTCGCACTTCGCCCCGATAGTCTGAATCGATTGTTCCCGGGGCGTTCAGAACAGTTACTCCGTGCCGCGCCGCCAGGCCCGATCTCGGCCGGACCTGACCTTCATAGCCCACTGGAATCTCAAGCCGGACGCCGGTGGAGATTGCGGACCGTTGACCGGGAGCAATGACCACGGAACGTTCAAGACAGGCGCGGAGATCCGCCCCCGCGCTGCCGTTCGTCGCATATGTGGGTTCATATCCGTCGGCAAAGCTCCCTCGAACATTCATGTGGTGATTCCGAGATTGCCTACCGCCTCTCGTTATCCGGTGAGTCGTGTGAACCGGATTCTGAGTGGTTGCGGTGATCAGGACGGTTTCCGGACCCTCGGTTGTCGCTCGGACCTGATCGCCTGTGATCGGGCCCGCGCGAGGATCGGGGCCGGTCGGACCGGTCACGATCGTGGCGGTCACCGCCGCCGCGCCGGCCGTCACCGCCACCGGCCTGGTCATAGATCAGACTGAGATTCACCCGACCCATCTTGTCGATCTCAATGATCCGGACCGGAACTTCCTGATTCATCTGCAGAATATCCGTGACGGATTCCACGCGATACGGAGCCATCTTGGAGATGTGCACCAGGCCGTCGCGACCCGGCAGATACTCCACAAAGGCGCCGAAGTCAACGATCCTGCGGACAACGCCGTCGTAGGTTTTGCCTACTTCAGGCTCTTCAAGAAGTCTCAGGAGGCTTTCCTTCGCTGCTTCAGCGGCCATGGCATCCTTGCAATAGACCGTCACCGTCCCATCATTCTCAATGTTTATTTCAACACCGTGCTTTTCGGAAATGCTCTTGATTGTCTTTCCGCCGGGTCCGATAAGCGCGCCAATCTTCTCCGGATCAACCGTGAAGGAGACAATTCGCGGAGCGAATTCGGACAACTCCTCACGCGGTGTGCCGAGGGACTCGTTCATGATGCCAAGGATGTGCAGTCTTCCTTTCCGTGCCTGTTCCAGAGCCACGCGCATGACGTCTGCATCAACGTTCTTGAGCTTGATATCCATCTGGAACGCCGTGATGCCTTCCTCAGTTCCCGCGACCTTGAAATCCATGTCTCCCAGATGGTCCTCTTCCCCAAGGATGTCACTCAGGATCACGACATCCTCGTTTTCCTTGACGAGCCCCATGGCAATTCCGGCCACAGGCTTCTTGATGGGGACACCTGCATCCATCAGGCTGAGCGTGCCGCCACACACGGTTGCCATCGACGAAGATCCGTTGCTTTCCAGGACCTCGGAAACAAGTCGGAGGGTGTATGGGAAGTCCTCTTTCTCGGGCACTACCGCCTGAAGCGCGCGACGTGCGAGGTGGCCGTGGCCGATCTCACGTCTGCCGGTACCCATGCGTCCGGTTTCCCCTACCGAAAACGGCGGAAAATTGTAGTGGAGCATGAATGCGTCACGGCCGTCTTCCTGGATGTTGTCCAGTATCTGTTCGTCACGCCTGGTCCCGAGGGTTACCACGGCCAAGGCCTGCGTCTCTCCTCGCGTGAAGAGAGCCGATCCGTGAGCGCGTTGCAACACGGAGACTTCGCAGGAAATGTTGCGAATGTCCTCGGGTCCCCGCCCGTCGGTTCGTATCTTGCGTTCAATGATCGACTTGCGTACAACTTCCTGCTCAATGTCTTCCATGAGCTTGTAGAAAGCTTTCTGCTGCCCTTCCGGGATTCGCTCGGCAAACTCATCGTACGTTTGGGTGATCGCCGTTTTGATTGCGTCGCTCCGGGTCATCTTGCCTTTGACGAAGCAGGCCTCTTCCATTCTTGGATATACTGCGGCCCTTGCGTCATCTGCTACGTCAAGGGTGATGGTCGTGTCGGGCATCGGCAGTTTCTCTTTGCCGACCGCCAGTCGCATCTCCACCTGAATTCTGCAAAGCTCCACTATCGTCGGCCGAGCCTTCTCGATGGCATCGATCAGGAGCTTCTCGGGTATCTCGTCGCCGCCACCCTCGACCATCGTGATACCTTCCTGGGTTCCAGCCACGATGATGTCCAAGTCCGAATTCTCGAGCTGTTCATAGGTCGGATTGATCACCAGTTCGCCATCCACATGTCCAACGCGCACGGCACCAATTGGTCCGTCAAACGGTATGTCCGATAGTGTTACAGCGGCGCTTGCGGCATTGATGGCCACGATATCCGGCGGATTGACCTGATCAGCGCTAACGACGGTGGGTACTACCTGGATATCTCGCCCGAACTTCTTCGAAAAGAGTGGTCGCAGGGGCCGGTCGGTAAGGCGACAGACGAGGATCTCGCGATCTTTGGGTCTGCCTTCCCGCTTGAGAAATCCGCCGGGAATTTTGCCCGCCGCGTAGTATCTCTCATTGTACTCGACCTGGAGAGGAACATAGTCGATGCCCTCGACCGGGGCCGATCCGCAGACCGCAGTCGCGAGGACGGCGGTGCCCCCGTATTGTGCGAATACGGCGCCATTGGCCTGCTTGGCCATACGACCTGTCTCGAATGACAGCTCCGTGCCGTTAATTGTGAGACTCACATTATGCATAATTGATCCTTGTGCCGTACTGTCCGACAGGCGGACAACAGACGAGTTTTGCGAAACTATTTACGTATTCCGAGACGCTTGATGAGCTCACGGTACTTGTCGAGGTCGTTTTTCGCAAGATATTTGAGAAGTCGACGACGTTGACCGACGAGCTTCAACAATCCACGCCGGGAATCGTGATCTTTCGCATGTGTCTTGAAGTGTTCGGTAAGTTGCGAAATCCGCTCCGTCAGCAAAGCTATCTGAGTCTCGGTGCGACCCGTGTCCTTGGGATCAGCACCGAACTCGGAAACGATTTCGCTAATCCGCTCCTTTGTCAGGGGCATGTCTTTACTCCTTGTCTATGTAACCCGATTTTCCTGCAGCACAATATACCGAATCCGTGTGTCTGCTGCCAGTGGCAATCTAACGGAATTCTCACCAATTGTCAGCCTCACGTGTTTTTCACCATGTTCGGTTTCGACAGTTGCAGGATATCTGCCCGGGGGCGGGAGAATCTGCCGGCTTTCGGGGAGCAATCCCCGGCCATCCAGAGAAATCCACTGTTCGGACCCATCGCGTTCAATGGCTTCCCCGGAGACGTCCAGCACGAACGGTCTTCCGAGCAAGTGTTCAGCCATAGCCAGCCTGCCGGCTCTGATGTATCGCCGGATCTGCGTGCTCGATACTATGGCCGAATCATGACGAACCGGCTCCACGAGATCAACACGAACGCTCTTGTTGTCGAGAAACGATCGTATGGCTTCCCCATCCATGGACATCTGGTAACCGCATCGGAAATCATGGCCAATCCCGGCGAATCGGAGATCAAACGAATTTATGAGTATCTGGAGGAAGTCTGAGCCGGAGAGCCGGCTGAACTCGAGAGAGAAATCGATCAGCACGACCAGGGAAATTCCCGCGGACTCCAGCTCTCGTCGCTTCTGAGCAAGGCTCGTGATGAATCCGGGAAAACTTCCGGGAGCCAGGATCTCGGTGGGGTGGCGCTGGAACGTTACCACGACGGGCAACAGTTCGGGATCCCCGGTTATGGAGGAGAGCAGACTCCGGTGGCCACGGTGGAGACCGTCAAACACCCCGATCGTCATCGCGGCCGGCCGTTCGCGGAACTCGGAAACAGGAAGATCCGACCACGCAATCTCAGTCATTTCTGATCTCCGGTTTGGGGAATACCACGTCGTAATCGTAAAATCCGTCCTGCCATCGGCCGATTGATACCAATACGTCGCCGCAACGAGCAACTACTCGGCCTCCAGTTTCGGCACTGCCTCCGGGCGCCGGCACGCGACCGCCGTTCCACATCGTCGTGGCAACAGTCCAATCCACGGACAGCTCACTGAATCCGTCCAGCCGCAGGAGAGCGGCGCCTATCTCCACCTCACCGAGCTGCGTTTCAGCCATCTTGGAGACTTCATCTACGTGAAATGGGCCGACGCCGGTGCGACGAAGCGCGGAGAGATGAGCGGCGCTTCCAACAGCCCGGCCGAGGTCCCTTGCGAGAGACCGTATGTAGGTCCCGGATGAGCAGCCGACGGTGAGGCGTAGCGTCACTTCATCGATGATTTCACTCGCAAGCTCGTGTATGGTCACCTGCCGTGCCGGGATCTCTGTGGTCTCTCCCGCCCGGGCTCGCTCATATGCCCTGCGACCGTCCACGTGGATGGCCGAGTACGCGGGTGGAATTTGGCGTATCTCGCCCAGGAACGCGACGGCAGCATCCGCTGCAGACTCCATGACTGGAACCGGGGCCGTCTTGAGGATCTGTCCCGTGCAATCATCCGTATCAGTCTCAGAACCGAAGCGAATGTCCGCAACATAGACCTTGTCCAATGAACTGAAGAATCGGGCGCAACGAGTTGCCGGTCCCACCAATGCGACCAGCAATCCTGTGGCCAGAGGATCGAGAGTTCCGGTGTGTCCGATTCGCTTGGTATTGAAGCGGCGCTTGAGATTGCCGAGAGCAGAGAACGACGTCTCCCCCTCGGCTTTGTCCAACAGGACTACGCCCATGAACGGTGAGGTCAAACTATAATCCCGGGGAGAGCTTCCTCATACTCTGATTGAGTTCGAAACCTTCCTCAATGCTGTGATCCGCGAAAAACGTGAGTCGCGGAGTGTGTCGGACGTGAAGGGCTCGACCCAAACGCTTCTGGATGAACCCGGCGGCGCTATTGAGTCCGTGAACAGCTTCTTCAAGCTGCAACCGACCTTTGAATCCCGAGACGCGAACCTTCGCATAGATGAGGTCCTTGGAAACTGAGACCCCACTAATGGATACCATCGTATCCACCCGTGGATCCTTGATTTCATCCCTCAGGATAAGCGAACTGATCTCTTCCCTGAGGAGGCTCTCCATTCGCTTCATGCGAACACTAGCCATCGGTCGCAGGTCCTCCGAGGGTTTTGGCGATTTCCTCAATTTCAAACACTTCCAGTTCATCACCGATCTTCAGATCGTTGAAATTCTCCACGCCGACGCCACATTCAAAGCCGCTTTCTACCTCTCGAGCGTCATCCTTGAACCGCTTGAGGCTGGAAATCTTTCCGGTGTACATCTGCACGCCGTCGCGCACGACATGAACCGTTGCATTCCGGCGCACGACACCTGAGGTAACGAATGCTCCGGCGATAACACCGATCTTGGGCACCTTGAACGTTTCGCGAACTTCGACCCGGCCAATTGTCTTCTCGCGGTAGTCGGGGGAGAGCATGCCTTCCATCGCAGATCTGATGTCGTCCACGACGTTGTAGATGACGTTGTACTTCCGGATCTCCACTTTCTCCTGGTCCGCGATTTGCTGTGCTTGAGGCGTGGGCCGAACATGGAAACCGATGACGATGGCGTCGCTCGCCGAGGCAAGAATAACGTCGTCCTGATTGATCGCACCGGCAGCCGCTCGAATCACCGAGAGCCGTATCTCACTCGTCGAGAGCTTCTCGAGAGCGGACTGAAGCGCTTCCACCGAGCCATGTACGTCGCCCTTGATCACGACGTTGAGTTCATCAACTTCACCATCCTGAATGCTGTCGTAGAGGTTCTCGAGCGTGATCTTCTTCACGTTCCTGGCCTCTTCAACCTTCTTCAGTTCCTGTCGTTTGTCGCCAATCTGTCGGGAGAGTTTCTCGTTTTCGGTGACCTGGAACGGATCCCCCGCTTCCGGAACTCCGGTAGACCCGAGTACTTCAACCGGCATGGACGGTCCAGCTACCTGAACACGATTGCCGTTATCGTCATACATGCTTCGGACTTTGCCCGGATAAATCCCCGCGACGAAGCTGTCACCGATATTCAGTGTGCCCCGCCGAACGAGAACAGTAGCAACGGTCCCGCGGCCCGGGTCAATTCGACTCTCGATGACGGTGCCTTCTGCTTTGGTGTTGTGGTTGGCCTTGAGTTCCAGCACCTCCGCCTGAAGAATGAGGGTCTCGAGGAGGGCCGGGATGCCGTCTCCGGTCAGGGCGGATACGTTCGCGAAGAGCGTGCTGCCTCCCCAGTCTTCCGGCATGAGATCGAGATCAGATAACTGC
>DAOWMR010000233.1 GCA_030642995.1 Spirochaetales bacterium | reverse complement strand
CATGGATTGTGTGGCGGAACCTGAGTTCTTCGCCGAACTTCTCGACCGTCTCACCGATCTGTATCTGGAACAGCTGGAGCTTTGCGCAGATATCCCTGCCGACGCGTTCATGTTTGGTGATGACTGGGGAGACCAGAGAGGGGTGATGATCGGTCCGGAACGCTGGCGGCGCTTCTTCAAGCCTCGCTACGCGCGCATCTACGAAGCCGCCCACGCGCAGGGGAAGATCGTCATCAGCCACTGCTGTGGCAGCGTGGCGGACATCATGCCCGACGTGATCGACATAGGTCTGGATGTTCTCGAGAGCGTCCAGCCTGAAGCCAGTGGAATGAACCCCTATGAGCTCAAGAAGCAATGGGGAGATAAGATCACTTTCTGGGGATGCCTGGGGAGTCAGAGCACAATCTCGTTTGGGAGCCCGGGGGAGATTCAGGCGGAGGTACGTCACCTGCGTCGCGAAATGGGCAAGGGCGGCGGATACATCCTGGCGCCCGCCAAAGCCCTTCAGCCTGGAACACCTACGGAGAATGCGGTTGCTGTGGTGGAAGCGTTCAGCGCGCCTGTTGAATGATCTCTACCTCGACAACCTCCAGCCTCTCCCGGTCTTCCGGAAGATAGGTTGTCTCGATCCGAAGATCATCACTCTTCCATTCTCCATGAAATCGAATAGAACCCTTCTCGTCCTGTAGCGTGTACTCGATGGGTTTGTGGCCGTCGGGGAATGCGAGCAGCGTGAGCTTTTTCGGCATCTCATCCGGAATCGACTGCAGCACCTCTCCCATCGGCAGGAAGCATCCCGCTCTCACATAGAGAGGTATTTCATGGAGGGCAGATTCTTCGTCTATCCATTTCGGCCCCTGTGTGGCTATGCGGTCCCAGAAGTTGTACCAAACCCCATCGGGCAGATAGAGCCGGCGGCCTTCATCGATTCTGAGAATATGTACGGGATGAGCCGATATCGCAGCTCAAGAAACTTCCGAACGATATCCTGCGTCTCCGTGGAGAAGTTCCACGGCTCTCTGAACTTCGGCTCGCAGCCGTGATACCGCATATGCGACTGCAATATCGAGAGCGCCGTCCATCGGATGTAGAGTTTGTCGTCGGGGATACCCACAAAACCGCCGGTGTCCTGGCTCCAGAAGGTAAATCCGCACAGGCCCAGGCTGAGGCCGGCCCGCAGGGAGGTAAGCATGTTGGAAAAGTTCGATGAATTGTCACCCGACCAATGAACGGGGTAGCGCTGTGATCCCGCATAGGCGCTCCGAGCCCAGATAACGGCATTGCCCATTCACCAGATTCGGTTCGGACATATCCATGCTCTTGTCTCTGAACCGCAGATATCGAATCCGGTATTTCAGTATCCATGTTGCGAGTTTTCTGTAACTGACGTTCATGTGTTACTGCCAATCGGAGGGGACGTGAGTAATAGTCGAGTATAGGCCGAGGGAGAGCTGGTGGCTACGGCTAACCGTTGGTCCCCGTTAGTCCTCGTCCACGAACAGGATCTCCGGCCCGGATTGCTCAGCCGCGCGTCCGGCGGTGTCCGTGATAGTCCCGAGAAAGGCGAAGTCCGCAACGACGGCCGCGTCAATCTGCTCCGCCTGGGCATACGATTCCCGTGCTTCATCGTATCGCTCGAGCTCGTACTGCGCGCGTGAGACATTGAGCAGAACTTTCGCAGCGAGCGGTGAATCGGTCTCACCGGCAGTCTCCAAACGTCGGTAGACATTCTCATAGTCCGTCAGCGCCCGGCGGAAGTCGCCCTCCAGGAATCGCAAATTGGCGAGGTTCACCCGCGCGCTGTCGTACCCCGGATCGATTCGCAAAGCTTCCCCAAACGCCCCCGCCGCAGCATCGAACTGCTCAAAGGTCGAATAGGCAATGCCGAGCCGATTGTAGTCCTGCCTGCGCCCCGAGCTCTCGGCGCGCTCCCGGTAGTCGGCAACAACCAGGGAGGTCAACCGGGAGAGTTGCCGGCGAAATGCCTCGGAGATGGCATCGGTGCTGCCGTACTGGAGCCCCAGATCGGTTTGCTGAAGACCAACTGGCCAGTAGGTCTCCTGAGCCACGGCGGTGAGATAGAGTTCTCGCCCTTCCGGGTTGTTATCCTGTGCGAGCCATTCGTCAATCCCCCGGCGCCACGCATTCATGAAGCCCTGCTCGCCGATCAGCGTTATCTCCACGGGTACCCACAGTTCACCGTCTATCGGCAGCGTCATCCCGCGATCCGGGTGCACCTTGCGATAGTCCCGCGCCGCGACACCCGTGTTGAAGGCGGCGTAGATATGGCCGGGCACCGTGATGAAGCCTGTGTCGATTCCCACCGATTCCAGCAGGCTGCAGTAGAGAACGGTGAGATCGTCGCAATCACCGGTGGTTCGAGCCAGCGTGTCGCGCGGAAGGCTCACCGAATCGATGATGATTGGATTTCCCTGGACCTCTTCGAACGCCGGCTTTGACGGGTCGGATTGGTAGAGGCATCCAAGCTCACCGAGCGCCTCGTAGATCTGGATCGCCGTCTGAAGCGAACCGCTCAAGGCATCGATCGTGTCTTCCTTGCACGCCTGGCGAACCCAGCTCGCATAGTTCCGCAGCGCACTGTCCTCATAGGTGATGAACGCCGCGACCTTTGCGTCGTCCGTCCACGTCATGTTTGTCTTGTCTCGAAGCACGTACGAGACCGAGGACCGCTGCTCGGCAGGTTTGCCTTGCGAGGTGTAGGTTGCGATGATCTCGCCCACCAACGGGGTGGTGCCCTCCGTGGTGAACACATTTGCATTGTACGAGGCAAGCAGGTCCACGGTGATCGATTCGTCGGGCCCGAGCTCTTCAATGCTCGCACACCGCGTCGGCGCCTCCATGAACCCTTTCTGCTCGAACGACACCTGCAGATCAGCGATGGGGTTCTTGTCCGTGTTCTCTATCACCACGCTGCCGATAGGGTTGGAAGCGTAGTAGCTCTGCATCGCCGCGAAGGCATCGGGGAAAACGATGTCCGAGAAGCGGATGCTGCGGATAATCTGTCCCGGAGCATCCGGGTCTTCTCCAAATCGGTAGTTCACGCCGAACCCGATTCCGAATATCGGACCGTTGAAATCCTGCAGGACACCGACTGATTGGATGTACTTGATGCTTGGATGAATGTCGATTGACAGGCTGTAGGATGGATCCAGCGAGATCCGACCACCCAGCTCGGCAAACAGGTTCAGGTTACCGACCGACCCCGCCTCCGGAACGAGGTCCGGGAAGACCGCCTCGGAAAGACCGCCGATCAGTTCCAGTGCAAGTTCAAAGGTCTTGTCGATTCGATTTGCCCAGACGAGCCCGAGCCCACCGTAGTAGTGTGTGTGGCTCCACGATTCGGTGCCAGGACCAGTTTCGGTGTCTGCTTCAGTACCGGTGAATTGGATGATGCCGAGCCGAGCAACCGGCTGAAACGTCGGCGCGCCCGGGATCGGCACGCGCACCGATAGCCCGGCCTCGAAGACATTGTACCCGCCGGCGTAGGCGCCAAAGGGCGTGAGCATCTGGTACTCAGCCCCCAGCGATAACGGAAAGGCGTACCGAATATTGAGATCCTCTTCCTGGGCTGCAGCCACGCCTGCACCGAGAAGCAATACCGCGATCGTCATCAGACCGATCAAACGCACGCGTCGACTTTCAAACATGATCACACCCCCGATTTCGGATGCATTGCACTGGTGTTGCCTATTCATTGTAGACCCGGAGAGTCAGATACCGCAAGCTCCAACGAGCGCCTGAAATCGACACCGGGCATGAGTAATGATCGCGTTGTGTATATGATGGGGTGCGTTCAATGATGAGGAGCTCATCATGCCAAAAACCGATTCAGACCCTTGGACGGAGATCAAGACCCATCACGGCTTCCCCGCCGACCAGGTGATTTCAGCAATCCAGAAGGAAATCCGTCGGGGGAATACTGAAAACGCGGTGCTGCTCGCTCATGAGATGGTTATGACCAGTCCTGAGTTGGAAGAGTACCTGTGGCACCGTTTGATGGTCATCTCCGTGGAGGATATTGGGTTCGGGCAGCCGGATGCCCCAATTCTCATCAATTCCCTCTATCAGATGCTACGAACGTTCAATGAGGGAGCGCCGGATCGTGAGCTCTTCGCCGTCCACGCAGTGCGCTATCTCTCATCGTGTCGGAAGGACCGCTCCAGTGACGAAATGACACTCTGGGCGAAGCTGGCTTCCGAACGTGGTGGAGCTCTGCCGGTGATCCCCGACTACGCCCTGGATATGCACACTGCCGACGGGAAGAAGATGGGTCGCGGGTTGCCTCATTTCCTGAAGATCGGTGCGCAGGTGAATCCTGAGCTTCCGGAACGCGACCGGACATATCGTGATCGAATCATGAAGATGGTGGGCGAGAAGGACGGACGGGCGACGCCGTGATAGCCGGCGCCGGCGATGCCGGCGGCCGCTAATCGCTGAGCCAGGTCAGCGCCTGTATCCACAGACGGGCATAGCCCGGCCAATCGATGAACGGTTGCGGTACCCAATGCGGGCCCATGTCGGAGGTCCAGGCAAGGGACTTGCCCTTTCCATATCGGCCGGTCACCAGGAGCGGGTGGCCCCCCTGCTCGTCGGGTAACCTTGCAAGGAGTTCAACCTGCTCGTCGGTTTTCACTTGGACCTCGTTAGCGCCCAGGAGCAACGGCCACTCCTCGTTCATGCCGACAAGGATCGGATGATCCGGCTTCACTAACTCGGCGGTGAACCCTTCCGGGACCTCCATTCGATCGTCGTACGGGTGAATGGTGACCGGCAGCACCTTTTCAACCGGGGTGCCTCGATAGCGTGCACCGCCATTGATACCCTGGTAACTGTAATACCCACCGACCATGATCAGCCCACCGCCGGCCAGCACGTAGTCGCGGATTAGTCGCAGCCGATTGGTTACCGGTTTGCCGTGCAGCCACACATCGGGATGGAGCAAGAGGGTGTTGGCGCCGATGTCGCTCAACATCACGACTGCATACCGTTGCAACTCCGAGAGCTCCAGCGGGAAGTGCTCGGCCGCGGCGTGGGACGGCATGTAGGTGACGTCGAACACGCTTTCCCGGAGCGCCGCGACGAACGGCTCCGCCCCGAGATGAAAGGTCACGCTGCCAAACTGGTCCCAACCTTTGTAGTGGGTTGCGCTGGTCACCCAGGACTCGCCGACCAGCAGTACCTGGATTTTGTCGCTCATGGATTGTTCTCCTGTTTCGCGATCTCGTAGACGGCAAGGACGGGCCAGTGGTCGGACGGCGCAATATCGCCGAAGT
>DAOWMR010000520.1 GCA_030642995.1 Spirochaetales bacterium | reverse complement strand
GGCGCGCCCGACTACCGCGCCCGGCAGATTGCCGAGTGGCTCTACAAGCGACATGCCGAGTCGGTGTCGGAGATGGCGAATCTTCCGAAGGATCTTCGGGAGAAGCTCGCAGGACACTCGGCTATCCAGACTGTTCCACCGGAAGACGCCGGACAGAGCGGCGACGGAACGCGGAAGTACGTCTGGCCCTCATTCGGGGGCGACATCTACGAATCGGCGCTGATCCCCGAAGGAAAGCGACGGACCCTGTGTGTCTCCAGCCAGGCCGGTTGCCGAATTGGCTGCAAGTTCTGTCTCACCGCCCGGAAGGGCCTCAAGCAGAATCTTTCCACCGCGGAGATCCTGAGCCAGTTTGGCAACGCACCGGAGCGTGATGAGATCACCCATCTTGTCTATATGGGAATGGGCGAGCCGCTCGACAATCTTGACCCGGTCCTGGACAGCCTGCAGGTCCTCACCTCTCCCTGGGGTTACGGATTCAGCCCACGCAGGGTGACCGTGTCGACAATCGGGCTCCTCCCACAGTTCGAACGGCTCCTTGATGAGACTCACGCGAATGTCGCGGTGAGCCTCCACGCCGCACACCACGAGGTACGGCTCTCGCTCGTACCATCGGAGAACCAGCACCCGATCGGCGCCGTGGTTGACCTCCTGAAGGACCGCGCCAGACGCGCCCTGCCGCCGTTCACCGGCACCGGCAGGCGACGACCTCGTTTGAAATCACCATGCTCAGTGGAGTGAACGACTCCACCGACGAGGCTGTGGCCGTCAGGGATTTGATAGCCGGCATTCCATCCCGGGTCAATCTCATCCCGTGGAACCCGTTCCCCGGTGCGCCGTTCCAGCCGAGTTCGAGGGGGTCGATCCTTGCCTACCAGTCGGTCTTGAAGCGAGCCGGGATCATGACCACGATTCGGGAATCCCGGGGACAGGACATCGGGGCTGCCTGTGGATTGCTCGCAGGTCGGCGGGAGGCAGCGGGGGGCTGAGTTGTGCGGTGTCGAAAATCAGGTCATTTTCCGTCGCATGTGCTGCTTCAAATCTTTGCTGTCTCGGAGCACTCGCATGACGTTGTGCCATAGTCCGGCGAATGAGAAGTATCCCGCGGCTCTTCGGGTCCGCTCCTTGGCAATTGCCATGAGTTGTTCCGGTTCCGGATAGATCCTCTCATCCGTACCGGGAGGTCGCAACTCGCTGAGGGCAGCCGACGCATGAGTCTCGAGGTCTGGCGTGAAATAGCTACCGGGGTACACTCCACATTCATCAGCGGAGAGCGAGATGATGCCGGGCGCTTCGCGAGAATACTCAAGCTTCGCCCGTTGATACATGAATCGTATGACGTCCTGCTGAAGCTTGGAGTAGGCCACTATTTCCGCTTCTTGTGTATCGGCCGGTTCCGGAGGTAGGTGCGTAACAGCCAGTTCTCGATCAAAGAACCAGTTGTATCCCAGCATCCGGGAGTTGATCAGATAATCGATGTCTTCCCCTCGGGTAATACCAGGATCGAATGGTACGTTCATGAACAAACGCTCGGTGAACACCATGTTCCCACCGAGGGCAATCGCAGATCGTACAAGTCGATCCGGATGCTCCATGTATTCCGTAAATTCGTCGTTCATGAGCGGGAATTTCCGTCTGAACAGATTCGACGCAATACGAGCGGCTTCCGATTCCTTGACCAGATAACCGCCGTCGGCATCGAGGTATATCCCTGCAACTCCGTCCACCTGCGTGTGCTGCCAGATTGTGCCCGCGAATTCTCCGGCACGGGACAGATAGTCTTCCGGCACAATCTCGTCGTCGTCAACGGCGGCAATCAGGTCTGCG
>DAOWMR010000234.1 GCA_030642995.1 Spirochaetales bacterium | reverse complement strand
TGGAGCTCGGCGCCGACGTTCGCTGGGCGAGTTGCAATATCTTCTCAACGCAGGATCATGCGGCGGCGGCCGTTGCCGTCGGCCGGCCTGAGAACGGCGGAACACCCGACGATCCGCGAGGCGTGCCGGTATTCGCCTACAAGGGTGAGGACCTGGAAACCTACTGGGAGTTTACCTGCCGGGCCCAGGACTTCGGCAACGGACTCGGACCGCAGCTCATCGTTGACGACGGCGGAGACGCGACGCTCATCATTCATAAGGGTTACGAGCTGGAAGAAGGGTCCGACTGGGTAAACTCCGAAAGCGACAGTGAAGAAGAGGCGGTCATCAAGGCGCTTCTGAAGAAGGTCCACGCCGACGATTCCGCCCACTGGCACAAGCTTGCCGAAGAATGGCGGGGGGTGAGCGAAGAGACCACGACCGGTGTACATCGATTGCAGAAGATGGCAAAGAACGGCTCACTCCTCATTCCTGCCATCAACGTCAACGACTCGGTGACCAAGAGCAAGTTTGACAACCTCTACGGTTGCCGCGAGAGTCTCGTTGACGGCATCAAGCGGGGAACCGACGTCATGACCGCCGGCAAGGTTGCCGTGGTCTGCGGCTTCGGTGACGTGGGCAAGGGCTCGGCCCAGAGCCTCCGCAGCATGGGCGCCCGCGTGGTGGTGACTGAGATCGATCCAATCTGTGCCCTCCAGGCTGCCATGGAAGGCTATGAGGTGAAGCCGATCGAAGACACGCTCGGCATTGCGAATATCTACATTTCGGCAACCGGCAACCGCGACGTCATCACCATTGATCACATGGCGAAGATGAAGGACCAGGCGATCGTGGCCAACATCGGCCACTTTGACAATGAGATTCAGGTGGCCAAACTTGCCGGCTACCCGGGCATCCGGAGGGTGAACATCAAGCCCCAGGTGGACAAGTTCATCTTTCCCGACGGACACGAAATATTCCTCCTGTCTGAAGGTCGACTGGTAAACCTGGGCAACGCCACCGGCCACCCGAGCTTCGTCATGAGCAACAGTTTCACCAACCAGGTCCTGGCCCAAATTGATCTCTGGCAGAATCGAGAGACCTACGACCGCGAGGTTTACGTCCTGCCCAAGAAGCTGGACGAGGAAGTTGCCCGACTCCATCTGGAGAAGATCGGCGTCAAGCTCAGCCGGTTGACGCCCGAACAGGCAGACTACATCGACGTGGACGTGGACGGACCGTACAAGCCCGAGGAGTACCGGTACTAGATGACTCGGACGGGCCGGAAGCAGACGGCGGCGATAGTCTCGAGTGCGCTGGTCGACTGGGAAGCAATTCACACCGCTATTCTATACGGTTCAATTCTTGAGGATCGATTTGCAGACCACAGCGACGTTGACCTCGCCGTTGCCGGTGAGTGTG
The DNA here is from genome assembly GCA_030642995.1 of Spirochaetales bacterium. Taxonomy (GTDB): domain Bacteria; phylum Spirochaetota; class Spirochaetia; order DSM-27196; family SLST01; genus JAHOYX01. Next base: position 3,870 of record DAOWMR010000234.1, on the reverse strand, counting down.
AATTGTCCTACGACGAGCTTCTCTCAGTCAGTGATGCGTTAGGCAAGGTCACCGGCCGCGAAGTCCAGGTTCGTGATTTGAGACGGCTCGAAGGGTTGATCCTCAGAGAGGTTCTGACACAGGGGTCTGTGATCAAGAACGATTTTCCGGAGTTGCTTGGACGCCGCATCGCCGACATGCTGGATTTCACCGAGGATTGGCTGCCGACACTCCGCACTATCCAGGACGCGTGCATCCGGAGGTTTGCGTATGACGAGTGAGAGCATTTCCGCAAAACTCGTGTCCATCGGCAGATGTATTGAGAGAATTGTTCAGCACACCCCCCCATCGGCGTCCGACCTGGCAGGCGACTACGACAGTCAGGATATTGTATCAGTCAATCTTCAAAGGGCGGTGCAACTGGCCGTTGATGTGGCCGGCGCAATGATTGCTCGTCGAGCGCTTACGCCGCCGGCAACGATGGCCGATGCGTTCAGAATCCTTGCCAAAGCGGATTTATTGTCCGGTAAACTTGCCGAGCGGCTTGCCCGGGCGGTGGGTTTCCGAAACGTGTCCGTCCACGAGTACGACGAGATCGATTGGAATATCGTGTATTCGCTTATCACGAAGCATCTCGATGACTTTCGGGATTTCGTACGCACAGTGAAGGAGCTTATGTAGATGTCGCAGGTCAGTCCAAACGTACAGTGGGAACTCGGTGAGGTGACGCTCGGGCTTCGGGAAAAGCTCAACGGGCATCCCGCGCTCGTGGTCTGGCTGACCGGCCTCTCGGCTTCCGGGAAATCCACCCTGGCGAAGGTCGCCGAGCAGCGCTTGTTTGAAGACGAGACCGCCGTGGCGCGGCTGGACGGTGACAACGTGCGCCACGGTCTCTGCGGCGACCTCGGGTTCAGCACCGAAGACCGGAACGAGAACATCCGCCGGGTAGCTGAAGTTGCGGCCATCCTCTACGAGCTCGGTCATGTGGTCATCTGCGCGTTCATCTCGCCGTTTGCCGCCGAACGGACCTTTGCCCGGAGTCTTGTGCCCGAGGGTCGATTTCTGGAAGTCTACGTGAAATGCGACCTGTCCGAGTGTAAGCGGCGGGACCCCCGGGGTTTGTACGCCAAAGCCGAACGGGGAGAAATCACAGGGTTCACCGGTGTGGACGCGGCCTATGAGGAACCGACCAATGCGGAACTGGTCGTTGACACCGGTCTCCTTGACGTGGACGCAACGGCGGAGATCCTGCTTGGAGCCATTGCCGGGCGCCTTTCGGAAAGCACCGCGATAACGACCGGCTCGGGTGCAACTCTCGCCGGCGGTCGAGCCTCCACAAATAGTGACGCAGCCAAGCCCGGGCCGGCCGGACGTTGGCAGTAATGAAGGAGAACGGATTGGCCAATAGTCGACACCTCTTCACCTCTGAAAGCGTGAGTGAAGGACACCCCGACAAACTTGCAGACCAGATATCGGATGCAGTGCTGGACGCCTGCCTGCGCAATGATCCGGAGAGCCACGTGGGGTGCGAAACCTTCACCACCACCGGTATGGTTCTTGTGGGCGGGGAAATCAGGACACACTCCGAATATATCGACGTTCAGGAAATTGCCCGTGGAGTTGCCAAAAAGGTGGGATACTCGGATGCCAATTACGGATTGGACTGGGAGAGCATGGCGGTATTGAGTGTTATCCACGCTCAAAGCCCCGACATAGACCAGGGAATCACCGGTCACGGGCTGTACGAAGGCCTGCAAGGCGCCGGTGATCAGGGTATGATGTTCGGCTTTGCCTGTACCGAGACCCCGCAGCTCATGCCCGCGCCCATCACCTACGCTCACAGGATTCTGCAACACGCGGCGGACCTCCGAAAGAGCGGGGAGATCACCTGGCTCCGGCCGGACAGCAAGAGCCAGGTCACCGTGGAGTACGAGGGACACAAACCGGTCCGAATTGACTCCATCGTGGTCAGCCACCAGCACGACGACGGCGTGGGCCATGACGAGATCAAGGCAACCATCATTGAACGCGTGGTGGGCGAAGTGCTCGGCTCCACCGGGCTGCTGGACAAGGAAACGAAGTACTTCATCAATCCCACGGGTCGATTTGTGATCGGCGGCCCGCACGGGGACGCAGGGCTGACCGGGCGCAAGGTGATTGTGGACACCTACGGCGGGATGGGCCGTCACGGCGGTGGCGCATTCAGCGGTAAGGACGCGAGCAAAGTTGACCGGAGTGCCGCCTACATGGCGCGTTACGTTGCCAAGAACATCGTGGCCGCCGGTCTCGCCGAGCGGTGTGAGATTGAGGTCGCCTACGCAATCGGCGTGCCTTTCCCGGTGAGCGTTACCGTGGAGACCTTCGGCACCGGCGCCGCGCCGGAGGATCGGATTGCCCAGGCCGTCCAGAAGACCTTTGACCTCACGCCGGCCGGGATCGTGAAGACCTTGGACCTCAAGAAGCCCATCTTCCAGACCACAAGCAACTACGGTCATTTCGGCCGCGACGGGTTCACCTGGGAGCAGACCGACAAGACCGACGAGCTCAAGAAGGCGGTGGGATAGGGCGGTGCCGGACGGACGAGTGGCCAAAACAGTTACCAAACGATCACTTGGGGATCCGGATGGTGTGACTGCTGATCGGAACTACTGGCTGTCCCGATCGGCCGAGGAGCGGCTTTCAGCCGTGGAGACCCTGCGGCAACAATACTATGGTGAATATTCCCAAAGACTTCAGAGAGTTCTTACAATTACTGAACGATCACGCGGTTGAGTACGTGATCGTCGGTGGATATGCGCTCGCGTTCCACGGTGCACCGCGATTCACTGGTGACATCGACGTGCTCGTCCGTCCGACGGAAGAAAATTCCCGGAGTTTAATTGCAGCACTCAACGATTTTGGGTTCTCTGATTTGTCTTTGACCGAGCAGGACTTCATGGCGGTTGACCGCGTTGTTCAACTGGGTGTTCCGCCGATGCGGATTGATCTGTTGACGTCGATTGACGGAGTCGATTTTGACACAGCGTCCACCGGGGCCATCAACGGGCAGATCGGCGAGATCTTTGTGCCGTTTATTGGTCGCGAAGCTCTTGTCAAGAACAAGCAGGCATCGGGCCGCGCGAAGGACCTCGCGGATCTTGAAGCGCTCGGCGAATGACTATTCTGCGAACGGATTCACGATCAAGAGCCCCCGGACGCTTCGCTCACCAGCACCGGATGCACTCCGGGAAACACCGCGAAGTCGCGAGCGTTGGTTGATACAATGAGCGCGACGCCGGCGGATTTGTAGGTTGCCGCAAGCATGGTATCCAGGATCCGCTTGCGACCCAAATCAAAGCGGGACATCCATTCAACGAAGAGCGAAACCGAATCGTCGCTCGGAGCGACCCGGCGAGTTTCCTGCGCGGCCCACCACTTGGCTGCACGCTTGAGTGCGTCGTTCATGGTCAGTGGGTGCTCAAATCTACGCGGGTCTGTTACGGTGTGGACAAACTCGGTCAGAACCTGGGGCGCAAGCGCAAAGGTCTCCGCAGCGTAGTGTTCGGCTACACTTCGAGCCGCGGCATGGAGCCGGTGGGATGAATCTTCAAACGCCACCAGGAAGGAAGTGTCAATCCCGATCATAACTCCGTCCCCGCCAGCATCTCCTGTAGCAGATCGTCATCAGGAGAGAGATCGGCGAGTGTCCGGCCCATGGTGGCCGGCTCATCATCAAAGACACTGCCACTTCCCGCAAAGTGGGAGGCGTAGTACTCCTCCATGGCATTGCGAATGAGTTCGCTCGCGCTCCGACGGGTCTGCGCCGCGTGATCCTGGTATGCCCGATAGGTTTCTTCAGGCACATGAATCGTAATTGTCTTCATACATACATACTACCATATGTATATTGAC
>DAOWMR010000271.1 GCA_030642995.1 Spirochaetales bacterium | reverse complement strand
GGATCCGATACCGGCGCCCCCGCGGCTGCGGTGTCCGATCTTGAGCACATCCTTGGGGCCGCAATCTCTGTTCCGTTTCTGGACTTGCACAAGTTCACCGGCAACATTGCAGCTTACCGCAAGGCAGTGGGCTACTATCAGACGACGTTGCGGGAGCGGCCCGATGTCCGGGACATTCTCACCACGTGGCTGTTTCTCGCGCCCCTCGGCGAGGTCTACCAGTCCGCGGCAGGCATCTGTGACGAGTGGGGGCTTGGCAAACGTGCGTCCCGCGGGTTTCAGGCTGAGTCGATTGACGATTCATGGCCGCAGTTGCTGCGACTCCTGCTATCCAATCGTGGCTGGTGGCGCAAGGAACTTCCGGCCGGCCATCTCCTTGCCGAACTCATCCACGATTCCAATGCAACGAGCTTTCTTGGATTCAACGAGCACAACGGCACGGTGTGGTTCAATCGGGAACGGTTCGAAGACCTTGTCTGGTGGTTCTATGCAATCGCGTTGATCGACCAGTGTGCCGAATCTCTGGACGAAGGTGAGGCCGGCTGTACGAAACTCCTGGACCTCTATGCCATTGTGACGGAACTGCGCGCCGCAGAAGCGGCTTCCGGCTATGAAGTCTCAAAATTGCTTGAGGCGGCAGGCGTACAAGACCGATCGTCCGAGGACCAGGCCGACGGCCCGGTCGAGGGGAAGAAGTGAGCGTCCCCGCCTGCTGGAAGGAGGAATAGGAATGCCCTACATGATGATTCAGACCAATGCCGAGATGGCGGATCCCGCCGGGCTCATGAGCAGGTCCTCCGCCTTTCTGAGTGAGAAGCTTGGAAAGCCGGAGTCGTACATAATGATAGCTCTCGAACCAAAGACCGATATGATATTTGCCGGCACCGCCGAGACCAGCGTCTACGTCGAACTGAAGAGCATTGGACTTACCGATGCCCAAACCTCCGGGCTCACCGAGGCGCTCTGCGGGTTTCTCGGTAGGGAACTCGGTGTCGGTGCGGACCGGGTCTACGTGGAGTTTGCCGGAGTCCCAGCAACCATGTGGGGCTGGAACAACCGCACATTTGGTTGACCTGGTTCTCACGCCGACTATACTATCTGCAGTCATGGAAAAGGCCTGCCTGGTAACCGGTAAGTCCGGGCCACTGCTGGTCGAGATCGTTCGACGAGCTGCGGCTCGACACCGACAGACACTGGTTACACGCAGCGGCAGAATGGACCTCGGCCAGGTGGACGACGAGTCCACATCAATCATCTCGTGGAACCGGAGATCGGCACTCTCCGCCCGTTCCGTTCTCCTTCACGCTACCAATCTCTTCGGGCGCCTTGACGAGGCAATCGTGATCTTTGCCCCCGCGCGAGACTCGTCCACATTTCACGAGAGCTCGATCGTCGGCATAGAGGACAGGATCGACGCGGAGGTGAAGGGCTATCTCTACATCCTTCGTGAGACCCTTGCCCTGCTCGTGAGACAGGGCGCCGGCAGGGTTGCGCTCGTGCTCCAGCACCCGCCGGAGGAGCTGCAATCGCCGCTGGAGGCAATTGGCGTCGGGAGCTTCGCGGCGCTCGCCGAGTCACTGGGCCGCTACTATCGGAACGAGCCGGTGACCATCCAACGGTTCCGGACGGAGGTTGATGATGCGCCGGGCTTCGCCGACTTCATTTTGGACAGACTTGACTCCGACCGGCGTCTTGCCGGACGTGCGCGGCGGAGCGGAGGGCGTTGGATCCAGTACCCTGCCGGCTTCCGATTCCTGGAACGTGTCAGAAAATAGCGCGCCGGGAAATCTTGCTTCGTTGACTGCAATGGACACATCTAATAGGCTCCCCTCATGAAATTGTGGATGCGGATTGTCATTGGCTCCGTGATTGGCATCGTCCTGGGGCTCTACCTGCCGCTTGCCGGCGGGGATTCTCTCGGTGTCATGGGCAAGATTGCAGAGATTGTTATCAGTATCGGGCGGTACGCGTTATTTCCGCTCGCCTTCTTCGGTGTGGCGATTGGCGTTTACGAACTCCAGGCGGATCGAATCACCGGACGGGTCTACGGGAAAGCGGCCCTGACTATTCTGGCAACAACCCTTGTCATGGTCGTCATCGGCACCCTGGTGGTATTGCTCCTTCCGCCTCGGCGCATTCCGCCGATATTCCAGGAATCGCTCATTCCGTCCCTTCCCGCAATACCCGATCTGGTCTTGAAGGTCTTCCCGAAGAATCTTTTTGCCATATTCGCCCAGTCGGGGAGTTACCTCCTGCCGATTACCGCGGCGGCGCTCCTCATCGGTCTGGTTCTCCACGCGGAAGGAGCCAACGCGGTTCCAGCCACCGACGTAATCGATTCGTCCGCACGGATCTTTTATCGACTGAACTCATGGGTGGTGGAGGCGCTTGCGGTTGGGGTGATTGCCGTCGCAGCCTACTATGTGATGAGACTGCGATCGGTCAGCGATCTCCAGCTCTTCGTTCCGCTCGTGCTCGTGGTATCTGCCATTGCCGGATTCTTCGTGCTCATCGTCCTGCCGTTGATCGCCTTTTTCCTGAGCGATCGCTACAACCCGTTTGCCTGGCTGTACGCCCTCATCAATCCGGCAATCATCGCGTTCTTCTCCGGGGATTCCTACTTCGCCCTTGGTGCACTGATCCGGGTTTCCAAGGAGAACTACGGAGTGTCGCGTGCCGTTGCCGCGCCAACACTGACCCTCTCCACGATTTTCGCCAAATCCGGCAGCGCACTTGTCGTTGCGGCCTCGTTTCTCACCGTGCTGCGGTCCTACACGGCTCTTGAGATCACTGTTCCCCAAGTGCTTCTTGTCATGCTCCTGAGCTTCGCTGTTTCCTTGCTGCTCGGCGCAGTGCCGGGTTCCACCGTGCTCGTGGGGCTTTCAGTTCTTGCCCGTGTGTTCGGTCAGGGTATCGATGAGATTTATCTCATTCTCCTGCCGGCGGTCCCGATCCTGACCGGCATCGCCGTGCTCACCGATACGGTCACGGCGGCTTTCATCTCATTCATTGTCGCGCAGTGGGAACGAAAACGGCGGATCGTAGACGTGCTGGATTTCATCTAGGTGTCCGGGTCGTCGGGGCCACGGAACAAACCCGACAGCGGAGGAGTTGCATTCAACTCAAACGTCGCGCCAACCTGGAGTTGATCCCACCACGGCAGCGTGGCGTCGGCAAGATCCAGAATAGAGATGGAGGAAGTTGCACGCACTGCAAAAGCGAGATACTCACTGATGTCAAACCGGCCCGCCAGGTGAAGCTCCGGCCGCAACCAGCGGAGCCGGCCGTAGAAGAAGGGGTACATGGCGTTCAAGTCGCTGACGTCGTTCAGGAAGTCTGCGTCTCCCGCCCTGATTCGGAACACCAGCGTGGGTGAAAAGCCGACGGTAAGAGCAGCCTTCTCGCCCAACCCAAACTCCAGGCCCACCGGGGCAACAACCGAAAAAGTCAGCACTCGCGCGGAACCGAAACCGGCCTGCAGGTTCTCGTCTTCGCCCAGGGATGTCTCTACCTGCGTCGGAACAACCCAGCCCGATTGGTAGAGCAGATAGCGGCGGGCGCCAATGACGAGCCGAGGGTCAACGGTGAGGACCCCAGAATCGAATAGAAACGGTTCCACCAGGTTGAACCGGGCGCCGCCGCCAACCGACACATCAATTGGCATACCTTCGCTCCCCGTGACATCGTAGGTCAAGTGATACGCATTGCCTGTCCAGGTCTCCGAGAAGAGCAATGAGATGGATTGAAATCCGGGTTCTGCCGATGCGGCGGACGTGATGGTAAGGGAGAGGATCAGGCCTGCGAAAGCGCGGATCAACCGGTTCATTTCGGTAGAGACTATATCACACCGGGGCGCAGGGTTCAGAGGGGGATGCCGGTGTTAGTTGATCCGGGCCGTTTCCACCATGTATCGGATGCTGCCGTCCGCAGATTGCTTTTCGACAACAATGACAATGAAATCTTCATCGGGGCTGAGCAGAACCTGCGTGATGCGGTACTGTGCGACCTTGGGGCGGAAATAGCCCGGGCGGCCAACGGTCACAGTCTTGCTGCGATCGTCTTCGTAGGTCACCGTGAACTCAATGTGAAAGCTCGCCTCAAGGGAGTCTTCCGCGCCACGCTGTTCCTGGTAAAGCACGAATGAGTAACGGGTGTCGGTATTGAAATCTCGAAATGCGATCCGTTCTTTGGGCTCATCGCCATCCACGAAGATGTAGATTGGCCGCCCGTTACTGAGATGGTTCACGTCGTAGCGTTGGATGAGTTCACCGGCTTCGCCGATGAGGCGGAACATCGCACCACGACCGTCCTGCCCAAGCGAGAGAGGCACAGCGTCATCTGTCCCGAGAAGTTCGTCGGAAAGCAGTACTCCGCCGGGGACAAAACTGTTGGATGAGAGGTCCACCGCGTACACGTCGGCGTACGGCATGCTGCTTTCGGCATCGATGCCATACTGACCGAAGAGAAAGACGCGAGCATCCCTGCTGAAACCGAGATTCTCGAACATTGCGATGTCACCGCCGGCTGCAAGCATGGCCACGAAAATGAAGAGCAGCGCGAGGGTGAACCGTCGAATCATGAGGGCGCCTCCTCTTTCAGTATCGCACTGAATCCGTGCTTACTATAACCCTTTCGTGCTGCTATACTCGAAGCCTATGACGCTTGCTGTCAGAAACACGGTGATCTACTTTGGTGC
>DAOWMR010000130.1 GCA_030642995.1 Spirochaetales bacterium | reverse complement strand
TTGGCCCTTCCTTCACGCTGACTACCAGGTTTTCCGGGTAGTCTCTGCCACCCTCATGGGTCACCCATCCTGATGTCTCGATTGTCATTTCAAATTCATTCCCGAACAGCACCTCTTCCCCTCTTGCCAGGAAAAACACTGGAATTCGCATCTCTCCATAAGCGGGCGCAGTCAGCATCTGGGAAAAGATCATCGTATACTCGCCAATACGGGCTCTCCCCCAGTACCATTGAGTCATTACCCGGGCGAGCCTGACATTTCCCCAGTTGTGATCGTGGTATCCAGTACCGGAAACGTTGTGGTTCTCCCCCTCGTAGCGCAGAAAACCGTCTACCTTTGCATAGGGAACCGCCGGAAGCCAGGCGAAGTAGTCTTCGAAGTCTTTGCTGTAGTAGGTCTTACCGGCCCCCGGTCTCCACGGCGGAACAAGGCTCTCAAATCGCAGGTCGGCTGAGATTTCCTCGGATTCAAAACGGACACGGTAGTTTCTGAGGTCTCCCCGCACGCCGCTGTTCCCAATTTGAACGTCGCACTCGTCTGTCGACGCATGGAATTCATCGCTTGCGGCTCCGGCCATGAGTATTTCTCCGTCAGGCCGTGTAATGGTAATACTCACCATTGGATGGGCCGGTCCTGAAGGATTGATAAGTCCTTTCGTATAGAAAACGATAACTGCCGTTGATCCGTCGCTGAAAGAGGCATCAAAGTACCACCACTCAAAAGAGTCTCCGTCAGGATCTGTGCGAAGACCATCTTCCCACAGAGCGACGGTATCGGTAAGCATCTCCCTGTCAAGGGACTCCGGGCCCGTCCCAGGTGTCACCCTATCAGTGACACAACCCGCGAGGACAAAGAGGATGAGCAGCACCGCAGGAATCAAATGGTCTCTTGATGTCATATTTCCCCCTCACTATCTACTCAATTGGTTTTCAACACGCTTCGGGCCGGTACCCAAGGTTGCCCTTCGTTCTCTGTCGGCCTATAGTCGTGCGGTGGATATCCGCGCACCCACCACCGCCCGATTTTCGGTGCTTCTCCTTTTCTTCTGGGGCTCAATCATAGCAATGGAAGGATTTATGGTACCCTACCTGTCAAGCATCGGGTTCTCCGAGCGGCAGGCCGGATTAATCATGGCGGCCATCTTCCTCGTGTCTATCGGATCCGGGCCTCTCTGGGGTTACCTGGCCGATCGCACGGATCGGCACCGACAGATTATCTCACTTGCACTTGGTGTGGGGATCGTGGCCGTGCTGGCGATCGGCAGCAGCGGGACCTCATTTGCGCTGATCGTTCTCTTTGCTCTCATCTATTCGCTGACCGTGAATTCCATGCCGGCGCTCATTGACAGTTGGATCATGAAAATCAGCCGGGCCGGGTCGCCCATCAACTACGGGATCGCGAGGGGATTCGGGTCACTCGGGTTTGCCGCCTGCGGGGCCGTGCTCGGAATTGTGCTGGAGCGGCACGGTCTGGCACTGCTGTTCCCCACCTACGCAGCCATGACCCTCGTGGTGCTCCTCATCGTAGTTACAACCCGTTCACAACAGCCCATTGCGGGTGCCCCTCACAACGAGTCGAGGGTTGCGGACACGGCTGCGGGCACGAGTCCGGTATCGGCCGGGGCCGCGCTGCGTGCGGTCCTCTCCAATGGCCGCTATCTGGTCCTCCTCGTGTCGTGTTTCTTTGTCTTCCTTGGTACACGTGCGGCAATCACCTTCCTGCCGCTTCGCTTCTACGAACTCGGCGGCACAACGATCCATGTTGGTTGGGCGCAGTCGGTCAGTGCCGGCAGCGAGATACCATTCATGTTCCTCAGCGCGGTCATTCTGCGGCGAGTGAGGCCCCGTCTCCTCCTGCTGGCCGCCATGGTGTTCTTTGTCGTGCGTCTCGTGTTTGTCCGGTTGGCACCGACGCCCGGAACGCTGCTGGCGGTGCAGGCTATCCAGGGAATATCGGTTGGGTTCCTTCTCCCGGCCGCGATCCACTACATTGACCGCATTTCTCCGCCGGCTTATCGGAGTTTGTCCCAGACCCTTGCGCCGGCAATTTACTTCGGCCTCGCATCTGTGGTGGGAAGCACAACCGGTGGCGTGATCATTGAGCGTTACGGTCTGGACGTGCTCTACACCGTATCGCCGATTGTGGCTGCAGTCGGCGTGCTGCTCTTCGGCGGATCACTCCTGTTGGGCCGGCGGGCTCCTCGGGCCCATGCCGAGGTCAGCTGATCGGGTTGCCGATTGACCGGGCCCGGCCTATAGTCGATCAAATGGATCTTCGCACCCCCTCCACTTCCAGATTTGCACTACTCCTGTTGTTCTTCTGGGGCGGATTCGCCGTCATTGAAGCATTCATGGTTCCGTACCTGGCCAATATCGGGTTCTCAGAGAGGCAGGTCGGATTCGTCATATCGGCATTCTTTCTTGTGTCCATTGGTTCGCAGCCGCTGTGGGGATACGCCGCCGACCGTACCGACGGACACCGATGGATCATCGTAATCGCAATGCTCGTCGCGCTCCTTTCAATGCTCGTGCTTCGAGGAAGCGGAGCAACGTTCGGCCTCGTCCTTGTGTCCGCACTGGTGTATTCCCTCACCGCGGGCTCAATGCCCGGACTCCTCGACAGTTGGATCATGCAGATTAGTGACGGGGGAGTCCCGATCAACTACGGCGTGGCACGTGGCTTCGGATCACTGGGTTTTGCCGTCGCTGCGATGACTCTGGGTTTCGTCCTTGAGCGTTTCGGACTCCCCTTGATGTTCGTGATCTACGCCGTCTTCAGCGTCGCGGTCATCAGTCTTGTCGTCACCATGAGAGTCCCTCAACTCGCCCCTTCGGCCCGAGCAATCCCGGACAACGTACAAATGGCTTTCGGTTCCCCAATTCGCGCGGTCCTCAGTAACGGGCCCTACCTGATGTTTCTCTCTTCCGCTTTTCTTGTCCTGCTGGGCGCTCGGGCGGCGACTACATTCATGCCACTGCGCTTCTACGAGCTTGGAGGTACAAATGTGCACGTAGGATGGGCACAGGCGGTGAAAGCAGCCGGGGAGATTCCGTTCATGTTCCTCAGCGCGTTGGTTCTCCGCAAGGTCACGCCGCGAGTGTTGCTGTCGGGATCCATGACTCTCATTGTCGTGAGGCTCGTTCTCATGAGGCTCGCACCTTCGGCGGCGATGCTTGTTGCGGTGCAAGTGGTGCAGGGGATGGCCATTGGTTTTCTTTTGCCCGCAGCAGTGCACTACATCAATCGAATTGCGCCACAAGAGCATCGGAGTTTCTTCCAGACGCTGGCGCCGTCGATTTCTTTCGGTCTTGCAACGGTGGTAGGAAGCTCAGTCGGTGGTGTGTTGGTTGAGTGGTGTGGGTTAGATGCACTCTATACCGTCGCCCCGATGGTGGCCGGGATGGGCGTCATCCTGTTCGCGGGCTCGCTGGTCTCTGGCCGTCGCAGACGTTCGTCGTAACGGACTCGCGGCTTATGTGGATTCCCGCTTTGTGACTTTGCCGCGAGTCTTCTCGCGTTTCCTGCGCCCAAAGAGTCCGGCCATTGCCCCGCGGGCCCCTGCTGGATTGGGTGTGCCGGCAGGCTCCTGCATCTTCTGCGCAGTCTCCAGCTGTTGCCTGGACTCCTGCGCCAGCTCACCCACCTCCTGCTCGCGGGTCTTGAGTTCATCGGCCTGATCCTTGAGCTTCTTTTTTCTCCTGGTCAGACGGTCCCGTCTCCCGCGTTCGAGATAGCTGATGAGATAGAACACGAACGAATAGATCACCCCGGCGACGAAGCTCACCAGTGCCACAACTGTCACCGACAACTCGTCAATCTTCCATCCGAATACGTTGATCGGCGCCACAGAACCAATATTCATGACGATCAGAATGACAACGACGACGAGGAATACAACACTGAAAATAATGCGAGCCATGCTGCGGACCTCTCTGATGAACTACAGGATAATCAGCGACGGCAGGAGAAAATGCACCAAAGCAACAGCAATCCCACCGAGTCCGATTGGAGTTCGATACGGCATCACCGCGTTGGTCACCTTGTCCACGGCCACCGGTTCGTCGTCATGCGACACGCGGAAGGTGTCCGCCAGCAGGAGCCCGCCAAGGGCGATTCCCGCGAGTGCCGGGAGGAGGTCACCTGCAACCGGGACAGTTTCCCCGGGCGATCGGACGATCAGTTTCAGAATCCCAACGACTCCGACTGCAATGCCAACCCCAATCCGAAGATTGCGCTGCTGAGCGAGGTCCTTGAGACCGGACAGCCATTCCATTTTTTCAACCAGATAGTCCGAAGAAAGAATCAAGCCTGCGCCAAGCAGGCTGAGAATACTGAGCATGTAAAGTTGTGCCACCTCATGCCTCCTTTAGTCAATGTAATCATGACACGAATCGATCCAAGAGTGAATGGCTGCCCGGCCGGCGAAGCGCTTCCATGAGAAACCGAACGGCTGCGTCCAGGTTGGTCTCTGCGCCTTCGGACAACGGCTCGTTGACCTCCCACTCGTAGCCTCGGATGGCAAGCATATATGCCTTCGGGTGAGCGTCGTACAGCTGGTTGCACAACGCAACGATGCCGCCCGGACTCACCGAGTGAGTGGAGAACGAGGCCGTCGGCTCCGGATCGATCGGGTAGAGACGGAAGGGCGAGTCATCAGGAGCGCGGGCATTGCCGGCGCCGGCGTTGCGGGCTGCGGCCGGGGAGCAACTGTCGGCCCCGCCGCCCAACGACGCGTCGGCGAACACAACAATATCGTGCCGGGAGATGGCCTCGGCGTCCTCAATGTTCAGCTGGTAGTTGGCATCGAACGAGAACTCATGGTCGGTGCCGGGAATTGGCGCGCCGGAGCTTGACGCTCGCTGAATCTCTTCAACGAGGAGCGCGCCCAGACCGTCGTCCTGTCTTCCCGGATTGCCTATCCCGTAGATGAGGATCTTCATAGGAGCTACCGTTCGGTGCCGTCCGCCTACTTCTTCGCCTCGGCAATCACCGTTCCGTTGGTGTCAACGAGCGAGACTTCCAGCGGCATGCGACCGACGGCATGAGTTGCGCAACTCAGGCACGGATCGTAGGCGCGAATCGCAACCTCCACGGCGTTCATCATCGGTTCGGTGATTTCCTCCTGACCAGTCATCTGGGCCACCGCAACATTGTTCACGGCACGGTTCATCGGCTCGTTGTTGTTCGTGGTGGATACGATGAGGTTACACATCGTGATCTGGTCGTTCTCATCAACGTGATAGTGATGAAAGAGCGTTCCGCGGGGCGCCTCGATCAATCCGATCCCTTCTCCCTGCCTGGTCCCGGTTCGGACCAGTTCTGTACCCTGCAGGTCGGGATCATTCAGGAGTTCCTTCATCATCTCCGCCGCGTGGAGCGTTTCAATCAATCGCGCCCAATGCGTGAGCAGGCAGATCCGGCTGGGCTTGCCGTTGGCGTAGGCTCGGAACTCTTCAAAACGTTTCTGCGCCTGGGGGGTCGGGATGAAGTCAACCGTGTTGAGCCGAGCCAGGGGACCCACACGGTACCAGCCGTTTTCCTGACCGAGCGAAAGGATGAATGGGAACTTCATGTAACTCCAGCTCTTCACCCCTTCACCGATGAGGTTGTAGTACTCCTGGTAGGGCGCGTCGTCGAAAATCTTCTTGCCTTCGGAATCCACCGCGCGCAGAAGACCGTGGTAGAGATCCATGGCGCCGTCGGCGCGAACCAGGCTCAAGTTGTTGGATGGGAAGGCGCTGAAGTTGTCCACCATTTCGCGGTTCTTCTTGTGGTAGTCCTTGAAGAAATCGATTGCCCCTTCCGACCAGTCGATCATCTGATCCACGTTCGGGAGGTCCTTCCCGTCGAGGAATTTATCTCGCTCTTCAATACTGAGGTTCTTGTTGATGCCTCCCGGGATCGCCCCGGTCCCGTGGATCTTCTTGCCCGCCGTGACCTTGATGATCTCCTGACCAAACTTACGCATCATCACGCCCTGAACGGCGAGATCCTTGTGTTCGAGTGCCACACCAATCACGTTGCGTGTTGCAATTGGCCCGTCTATTCCGAAGAGGAGATCCGGAGAGGAGAGATGGAAGAAATGGAGCGCATGTGATTGGAAGATCTGGCCGTAATGCATGAGTCTGCGCATCTTCTCGGCGGTTGGTGACAGACCGTCACCGGTGCCGGCCCCGACGATTTGGTCGGTTGCCTTGGCGCCCGCCAGATGGTGGCTGACCGGGCAGATGCCGCACAGGCGCTGAACCAACACCGGTACTTCCCAGTACGGTCGCCCCTGCACGAATCGCTCGAAGCCGCGAAACTCCACAATGTGCAAGCGCGACTGTGTTACCGCGCCATTGTCGTCCAAGTGGATCGTCACCTTGCCGTGTCCTTCAACACGGGTTACCGGATCAATTACTACCTTCGTTGACATATGCTCACCACCTAATCGTACCGGATCATTTCGTAGGGAAGCTCCATTTCCTTGCCGAGAATCAGAGCCGTAAGTGCGTTCCAGATGAGATCTGCCGACGGGGGACAGCCGGGGAGGAAGTAATCCACCTTGACCAGTTCCCGGATCGGATACACCCGGTCGAGCATCATCGGGATGTCTTCATCGTTCGGCATGATGCGGTCCGGGTTGTTGTCCTTCGTGGTGAGTCCGTTGAGGTAGGCTTCTTCCAGGCACTCCGTGATTGGGATTGTGTTCCTCAAGGCCGGCAGACCGCCCATAATCGCACACTCCCCCAATGCGATGAGCGTCGTGCAATTCTTGCGGAACTCCTTCAAGACGTGGACGTTTTCGCTTGATGCACACCCGCCTTCCACAATGCCGATGTCACAGTGCTTCGTGAAGGTCTTGATGTCGTCAATGGGCGACTTGTTGAACTCCACCAGCTCGATCAGATCGAGAATTCGTTCGTCAATGTCCAGCAGCGACATGTGGCACCCGAAGCACCCGGCGAGCGAGGTGGTTGCCACAATCTTCTTGTCCATATCTTCCCCCTTCGCCTACTGGGCTTGCACAACGTCGGCGCCGATCGGCCGTGCGTCGTAGCGGCGTTTTCCGATGGGTACGGCGAATCCGCGCCCTTTCCGAATGATTGCCCCGACCGGGCAGACTTCTGCTGCTCGGTCGGCGAGTTCATCGCTGATGTTCTCGGCCAGTTTGGTGTCGATACTGATGTCGATGCCGTCGCCACGCTTGCCGAAGGCAAACAGCCGGCGGCCCTTCTCGTCGGTGATGGCTCGAATGCACCGTTTGCAGAGGATGCAACGGTTATGGTCCTTGATGAGCTTGGGGTTGGAGGCCTCAATGTCCCGCTCCGGGAAGAGATACGGAAACCTGGGAATGAAGACCTGAAATCGATATGCAAGCGCCTGCA
>DAOWMR010000447.1 GCA_030642995.1 Spirochaetales bacterium | reverse complement strand
TCGAGCAGGCGGCGGGATTCTTGCGGATCCGCGGCGGGGAGAGACCGCTGGATGCGAGTGGTGTCCACCCGGAGAGCTATCACGTTGTGTCGGCCATGGCGTCCGACCAGGGCTGTTCGCCGGGCGACCTGATGCGCGACGAGGAGCTACGGGGCCGGATCGATCTCAACTCCTACGTCACCGAGAAGATCGGCCTCCCAACTTTGCGGGACATCATGGCCGAGCTCGCCAAACCGGGGCGTGATCCGCGCGAGCAGTTTGAGGTGTTCAGTTTCACCGAGGGCATCGCCGGCATCGAGGACGTGAAACCCGGCATGACGCTCACCGGCGTCGTCACCAATGTCACCGCCTTCGGCGCCTTTGTGGATATCGGAGTCCATCAGGATGGGCTCGTCCACATCAGCCAATTGGCCGACCGCTTCGTACGCGACCCGTCCGAGGTGGTGAAGGTGTTGCAGAGGGTTACCGTTACCGTCCTCAGCGTGGACCTGGAGCGCAAACGGATCTCACTGTCGATGAAGCAGAACTCCGGCGGCTGATTTTGCGACGCCCATTCCGTCGTCGTGGAGTTGCAACGCCATCTTCAGGGCATGGTCCAGTTCTCGAAGCTTCGTAACGGACAGGCTGCCGACATAGTCCGTGAGCATCGTCTTGGAGAGACTCACCAACTCATCACAGTGCACGCCGCTGTCGTGCTTCAAGCCTTCGTTGACCCCAACGGCAACTTGGGTCGACAGTCCGTCGTAGGCTGTGTAGGTGGGAGCACATGTCACCGTAGAAAACCGAGATTCAATCAGCACTTGGCGACTTATCACCACAAACACGCGAAAGCGTTTTAGATCCCGCGCGGACGGCCGTCTGACTCTGTAGAGTTCGCCCCGTCTCACAGTGGCGCCTGGTAGCTGAGCACATCTTCCGCCTCCGCGTTCAGAGCGTCGGCCCGACGATTGATAATGCTCAGATCACGTTCCTCAAGCTCCGTCCTGGCCAACTGCTGAAGGAATCCGCGTGCGGCAGTCTCCAGGAATTCCGACCGACTGCGGAACTCGTCGCTCCGCCGATCGATCTCGTCCAGCAGATCATCCGAAAGTGTGATTGATGTCTTGACTTTCATACTACCAAGATACTACCTTCGCGGCGCCCTGTCAAGAATCGGAGACTGCAACGGTGACCGTTGCAGAAGTGGACCGCTCAGGCAGGGGACCCTGGATGGATATAGCCTCACCGGCTGGTGGGTCAAAGAAACTGAAACCGCGGTCACGGCCGGACGAGTAATCGAGCATAAACTCGACAATCTCCCCGTCAATATCCGCGCGGATAGAATTGGCGGTCAGATCGTCGTCCTCTATATCGCCGGTGAAATCAATCTGCCCGGGAACCGACCCGAATGGGTTGCTACACGCCAGCACGAGTCCAGTGATTATCGCGACCGTGCCAACGGAGAAACATGCTGTTTTCATGATTCCACTGTGCTGCGCTTGACCGGTGGCCGCAATAGGGAAAATCCCTATTAACGGGCGCTTACGCCGGCCGCAGAGTCCGGACCGCGCACCCCTCCTTCAGACGATTTTCCACCAAGGCACTGCCAGCACGTCAGCCGTCAGCCATTCCGTTATCGTTCCGGTGTGGAGCAGGAGTCCGGCTCTGGCCGCGTCTCCATACTCGGAGCGGAAGGACCTGATGTGCGTTGTGTCGCGAAGGCGCGGGCGTGTCGTCGCCTTGATCTCAATAGGCAATAGCCGACCCTCTGTCTCCACGACAAGGTCGACCTCTTCACCGATGGTGGTTCGCCAGTAGAAGATGTCGGCTCTCGGCGTCCGGGCGTCGCGCCAGGCAAGCAGGTCGTGGAGTACGACGTTCTCAAGATGGGGACCCTCAGGCGTCGCTTCATCGGCCAGATAGAGCGCAATCCCGGTGTCGCCCCAGTAAAGCTTGGGCGCCTTGATGAGTCGCTTGGTCCTGTTGACCGAGTAGGCGGGAAGACGCACCAGGAGATACGAGGTCTCCAGGAGATTGAGGTAGCGATGCACCGTGGGTTGCGGCATTCCGATGTCTCGACCCAACTCGGTCTGGTTGATCAGGCTGCCGATTCGGAACGCCGCGGCCTTCATCAGTCGCCGAAAATCGGGCAGCGACGAAACCGACGACAGCTCCCTGAGGTCCCGCTCCAGATAAGTTCGAATATACCCCTCGAACCAGATGCTCCTCTGCCGGTCGTTCTCCATTTCAATTGCAGGCGTGGGGAATCCCCCGCGACGAGCGAGCGAGCGCCAGTCAGCTTCCTCAGACCCTTCTGCAAGAAGATCAACCCACTTTTCCTCTCCGGTACTGAGCAACTCATCCCACCGACCGCACGTTCCCAGCCCCGCCTGCTCGCGTCGGGTCATCGGCCACAGCGTGAGGTAGCTCGCTCGACCTGCAAGCGATTCGGACACGCGGCGGATAAGCAGAAGATTTGCCGAACCGGTGAGAAGGAACCGGCCGGCGCTACGATCACGATCAATAGCCCGCTTGACAGCCGGCAAGAGGTTGGGTTCCCGCTGTATTTCGTCAAGCGTGACTGCCCCGGGCCTTTCGACGAGGGCACTCGGATCGCGGTGAGCCAAGTCCATTGTGTCCGGATCGTCAAGGGAAAC
>DAOWMR010000033.1 GCA_030642995.1 Spirochaetales bacterium | reverse complement strand
GCATGTCGGTCTGTCAGGGGTACGCCGCGCTTTTCAGCGAACTGGGATCGGGACTCGGCCTGGACGTGGTCCTGGTGTCCGGCTATTCAAAGGGATATGGCTATCGCACCGGCCGCACCTTCAGCAGGACCAACCACGCCTGGAATGCGATCCGGGTGGATAACGCCTGGCACCTGTTTGACGCGACCTGGGGCTCCGGCTACGTGGATGGCCATCGGTTCGTGAGAGATTACGGTGAGTTCTGGTTTGATCCGCACCCCGAACTCTTTCTCCGCACCCACCTTCCGGCAGAAGTCGACTGGCAGTTGATCAGTGATCCAATCGATATGAAGGAGTACCTCGCTCAGCCATTCATCGCGTCGTACGTATACGAACATCTATACGATCTGGGGTTTGACGATCAGGAGGTCCTCGATGCAGTGGCCAACGGCGCGGGACTACCGTTCGCGTATTCGTTCAGTGGGCATGGGATCAGAGTTCTCCAGGCCCCGCTCCAGGAACTTCTGCCGGCCGGTGAGGAAGTCAGTGTAGTGCTTCATGCCCCCGGCGTGTCCGAAGGGGCATTCATCAACAACAGGGAGTTCTCCTACCTGACCCTGGACGGGGATACGCTCATCGGCACCATCCTGCCGGTGCGAGGTCAACTGAAGGTTACCCTCAAGATCAACCACAATCGACGCACATCGTTCTGGACGCTGCTGGAGTACGAGGTTCAATAGCGCCCGCTCGTCGGTATCAGTTGCTCTCGATGCGGCTCATACGGGCGCTCGACCCCATCGTTCAGATTCGTGGATGTGAACTCTACCATGCGCCGTTTGACATTCGCCTGCCACAGCCGGAACCGGCGCCGGAGGTTGGCGGCGACCGCGGCACGTCAATCAACGATGACAATGTCACCACCGTCGTTCAGCCCGACATTGTCGTGGTGTGCGACAAATCAATACTCGATGACGCCGGCTGCAGCGGTGCGCCGGAGCGGTGGTGGAACTGGAGGCGGTGTTCGCCTGACAGTTCCGCTGGTGCGGGCACATGATGGGTTCGTGGCAGTAGGGACCGGCTACCGTTTCCCGCTGTAGATCTCAAACTCCCAGGTTTTCTCGTGATCGGATATGACCTTGTTCCAGAGCATGGCGGCCGAGTAGATGTTGTTGTTCTGCTTGCCGTGCTCAATCAACTGATGTCTGGCCTTGGCAAGGCGCCCAGCATCTGCCAGCACCCGCCTCTCCTTGTGGCTGAACAAGCCACTCTGATTGCTCATCACCCGCTCATACTGAATCGATTCAAATTCGTCGGTCATGCGGTCAAAGAGCGCAACCACCTGGCGCAGATGGATGAGCACCAGTCGATCAAAGCCTTTCACCAGTTCGACGATGGTCAACAGTTTCTGCAGACGATCGTTCATTCGGCGGTGATCCTTCTCAAGCCGGTAGGTGTCTACCGCGTGTTCGCAGAGACTGATGATGGTGGAGCCGGTGTAGACCTTCTTCTCATCATCCAGGAGAACCTCGAGCCTGGGAATCGGCACGGCGTGAAGCACCGCGATCACCAGCGCAATAACGTCCGGTATGAGGCGCTCTTTCCACACGCCGGTGTGCATCGTGTGGAGCGTCTCTCGATATTCCTTCTGGTACTGCGTCTTGTGAAGGTCTCGTTCGGTGTAGAGAACCTCGTAGACCGAGAGGCCACCCCCCTTGAAGTACACCTTGCCACAGGCGAAGAACCCGAATCCGTGAACATGGTCCTTGCTTGTACGCCTGTTCTCCCGGAGGAAACCCGAATAGACATGGGAAGTCACCATCACCTTGGATTGCTGCGGAGAGAGGAAATTCGCGAAACCCTGGAGCCGCGCTGCCGTGTTCACGATGCTTCCCGAGACGTCCCCGTCCTGTGTGACGATGAGGGAACTGTAGTTCATCCCGCCCGCGATGCCGGCCGTCACGTGGATATCCTGGAGAACGATTGATTTGCCCTTGCGCGTTTCGGACAATTTCGTGCTCTTGATCACCCGCCTGCGGGAGAAACAGTCCACAATGCCCAGACATGCCCGCAGGAGATCACCGGCGGAGGAGCCTATCATGAGGATATTGTCGCCGGCCGATCGAAACGAGAGACAACCGTTCTTCATGGCTATCTCTTTGATGTCCTTTTGGATAATCCCATCCAGCATGTTGAGCATGGAGAAATTGTGGCGGTGCTTCTGACAGAATTCGGTGTAGGCGTGGATGTCCATGAGCGCACAGTAGGTGTTCGGAACCTGGATGTTCCGTTTCAGGTCACCGAGATCGCGAAATCTGCGGTCGGGAATGACCAGAGACTTCCACAGCTTGGGCAACTGCTCCTTGTCTAGATCCCTAAAAATGCCCCAGTGCAGCTCACGAATGAGCCGAAAACACTTCCGCACGACCTTTTCAAGACTCGGGTGCCACGTGAGATCGCTCAGATACTCCATGAGCTCGGAGATGTTCGAAATCTTGCGCGTGATTATCTGGTCGTAGCAGACAAGAAACACATCCTTAACGTGGGACGAGAGACCATCTTCCTTGACTGCGCGCACAATTCGGGAGTCCATTGTCGTGAGCAATTGTTGTTCTGATCGGTCAGTGAGTCAATGGCACCGCGCGGCAGCCGCCGGATCTACCGGCGTGCCGCCGCGAACAGCTCAGGCAGCGGGATTGCTCCGACCTACCCCTCCGGAACGCTCGCCCGTGACACAATGGCCTGGGCTGCAGATTCCACGACGCCGGACTCTACGTTTACAACCCGGGCGAAGATGATTACCGACTCGGTGGTTTCTATCAGCGAGCCCGTAACGATGTACTGTGCCGCCGCAATGTTCCCGATCCGGACCGCGGTTGTCGTATCCACGAGCCCTGAAAGGCTCAGCTCCTGCTCTTCAAGAATCTGCTCAATCCGATCCCGTTCGACTACTGTGATCCCGGACTGCGACGCGAGCGCGGTCAGCAGCCCGCTGTTGACGAGCTCAACGAGCACACCTGAAGAGGTGGGACCGGGCGCCACGCCGGCAACGGCCACAACGGGCGTGCCGCCTGCCGGAAAGCCCAGGATGATCTCATCCACCAGGTGCTTCACGTGTGTCTCCAGAGCAACCTCAGACGGGAGAGCGGAAAGCTGTGCCGGCACCGGGTCATCCGGCTCATCGAGCGGTTCTACGGGCTCGTCGGTCACGTCGGCCGGTTGGGAAAGCACGTTCAGATCCGTGCGGAGAATCTGCTCGTACGCAGTGAAAATCTCCATCTCATCGTCAAAGGCGGTGTCGTCCAAGCGAAGCCCGGCGTTCTCCAGCTCCGCCCGACCAATCCGTGTGATCTCCAGCGCCTCCCTCAGCTTCGCCACCGCTTCCACCGGAACCTCGCCGTCAATCCCGTACGAGATGTCCCGGGCGTCGTAGTAAAGCTCACCGATGCGCTCCATGCGCCGGGCGAAGTCCATCATTGTACCGGACTGCAGCACCACACCGTCTGAATAGCCGGAGACGGGCATCGGGGTATCCACGATGTGAACGGTTACCGGGTCGGCAACGACAGTTTCTCGATGCCCCCCGAGGGTGTCGTATTCGATCGTAGCCCGGGCAAGCGACAGCTCCCCCGGGGAGACCCCGGGCGGAATCAAGTACCGGATCAGGATAGTCTCGTAGTCGCGGGCGTGGAGTGTCGGCTGCGAGAACCGGCCACCGTTATCACCAATTTCGTGGTTGTACCCCCAGGTCTCGAGGATTTCAACATCGGTGAGAAACTCCACGTCAATGGCAAGATTCCTGGCCGCAGAAACTACCATCCGATCGAACTCGCTACCGAAGATCTCTTCCATCTCCCGTTGATCGGCAATGAACCGCGAGCTACCCCCGGATTCTCTGGCAAGGTTGTTCATGAAATCCAGATCGAACTCTGTCCCCACACCGACAGTCGTCACGTTGATCCCGAGGGAGCCGTACTGCTCGGCTATCTGATAGATCTCTGCCTTCCGGACCGTGTCGGTAGCGTAGTTGAATCGGAAGGCAACAACGTCGCTTCTTTGGCCGGTCCCTTTCACCGTGCCCTCAAATCGACTTGTCTCGCTTCCAAACTTCAAATCAACGATAAACTCGGTTTCGCCTCGCAACGGCTCGTGGTAGCCGTAGTTGCGGACAAACACCTCATAGGGGCCTTCCGGCGGGTCGCTATGGATTGACCAGAAAATGTTCTCCACCGGTTTGGTGGTTTCTCCGTTCACGTTCATGTCCACGTCAAGCTGACCGCCCGACGCGGAGAGTGAGTTGCCATAGAAGATCTCCTCCCCGGTTGGTGTGATCATGTGAAGATCCAGATCGTTGCGGTTGTTCCAGATGAGCGTTGCGCGGATCTGCCCGGTCTGACCGCCGGCCCGGCTCAGGCGCGATGAGATCTCGGTACCGTCGGAGAGAAACAGCACCCGATTGGTGTAGTCGGCCCGGTAGTTGCGCATGATCTGCTCGTATCCGGCTTTGAGTCCAGCCTCCAGATCGCTTCCACCCTGGGCAACGAGTCCCGCGACAGCCTCCGAGAATCGGGCCTTCACATCGTCATCGCTCACTCGGACCGACGGGACGAGCGTCGCGGGGGCGTCGTTGAAGACGACGAGAGCGAGGTAGTCGGTCGGTCGAACCCGATCAATGAATAGCTCAAAGGCCGATTGTACCCACTCCAGCTTGTTCTCATCGGCCATGGAAGCGCTCGTGTCAATGACGAATGCAAGGTTCATCGGCGCCAACTCATCCCACTCGCGCGTCTCGCCCTGGATGCCGATGTGCAGGACCGACTCCTGGCCACGATTGGACAGCTGCTGATTGGCGGTGTAGAGAGACACGCCGACCGGACCCTCGGGGGCTGGATAGTTGTAGTTGATCTGCGCTATGTAGTTGTCAACAAGGATCTCTTCCGGCGGGACGATGATCCCCTGCCCGGCCAGATATCGGCCGCGGGTTGCCGACGCAGCGCTCTCCGAAGCACCCGCGGCGAACAGAGGTGCGCTCAGGGTTAGCAATAGCGTGACCACGACAAGAATGCGGTTCATGGTGACCTCCTCGGACCCGACAGGCCCATTATTCCAGCATAGGGCAGACGGGGGCTATTCGCAAACGCGGCACGGAGACCAATTGCGCCGAGGCAACTCAGGTGGGGGGTCATCGCCCCGAGTCGCGATCCGATCGCGCTCAGGCATCAGCGACTACTCGGCCCCACGCAGCCCATCAGCCCTTGCGATGCCGCAAAGGCCCTGATAGGCTCCGGAGTATCATCGACTGCATTCCAGTGGCTGAAGGATTGATCCAGATTGGCTTCGGCCGATTTGTCACCGACGGCGCCACCTTCTCGTGGTTCTGCGACTTCATGATCGATTCCGACCACCGCGCAAACGGACTCGGCACATGGATGCTCGGCGTCATGCTGGAGCACCCGAACGTCCGCGATACAAACATCTACCTCGGAACGCGGGACGCACACGAGTTGTACCGGCGCTACGGATTCGAGGACAAAGCAATGATGAAACGGCCCGCGATACGGTAGAGTAGCTGTAGTGGACAACCCCACCCACGAGTTCTACAACTCGAAAGCCGCTGAGGTCGCAAAACGCTACGAGTCTGTCGGCGGTGGCTTGTTCGAGCTCTTTCCCGTTCTGTTCCGCGCAGGACAATCGGTGCTTGACATCGGGGCGGGTTCAGGTCGGGACATGGATCGACTTCATGCCCTCGGCATCGATGTGTGGGGACTGGAACCGTCCGACGAGCTACGAGCGGAAGCCGTTCGCTACCATCCTGAGCTCAAGGATCGACTGGTTGCCGGCGCCCTTCCGTCGGACCTTGGCGCGCTGGCAGGCCGCACCTTTGATGCGGTGGTTCTGTCGGCGGTCATCATGCACATTCCGGATGCCGATATTTTCGATTCGGCAGACTCCATTCGGAAACTGATCAGGCAGGGCGGCAAACTGGTCGTCTCCACCTCCACTCAGCGCGATGACGTGGATCCGGCGACGGGCCGCGATGCAAGTGGAAGGCTCTACCGGCTGCGCACTGCGGGTGAGATCCAACTTCTCTTTGAGCGTCTCGGCTTCCGGATGGAAGATCGATTTGTTTCCGAAGACGTTCTCGGGCGACCCGGCATGAAGTGGACCACACTGGTCTTTGCCTACGAGGGATGAACGATGGGAGTTGATTGACGGTGTGGCGTGGTCGGCTCATCGGCATCGGGTTTGTGGTCATCAGTGCTCTTATCACGGTATTCGCGTTCTTCGCCTGAATCGGCATCACCACCGCATATCCACCCCCACCCCAAAGAACAGCTGGTCATCGGGCTCGGTGAGATATCCGAGTGTGAATGCGACTGCGTTGTTCCAGAAGTGCCAGGCGATAGCCTTGCGGAAGTCGTAGCCGTTCCGTTCGGTCACCGATGCGGCGTAGAGACCGAACATGGTGGCGAAGGTTGCCTGCCACAACGTGTCCTGGATGCTGACGTTTGGAACCAGGGCGTTTGGCAGGTGCACGAGGCCAAACCTGACCGATGAACCGACCACGCCGCGGTTCTGCAACTGCAGTCCACGGTAGGCGATCTCCTCCCATACGGCGTTCGCGTTGGCAATCAGAATAGCTCCGCCGGCGGCAAGCGCGAGACCCGCCGCGGGAGAGACATCGGCGCCGAGGAACTGAACCGACTCTCGTGCGAAGTAGCCGACAAGGTCCGTTCGATCAATGCGCGCGACATCGGGCAACACGGAGAGCGCGAAGACGGGGAGTATCTCGAGATTGAAGAGGTTCCGTGGCTGCCACGGCGCGGCAAGCGCGTGAGCCAGGCTGATCGGCTTGGCGGCTGCCGGGACGGCGCCGGCCGGCGCGCGAGCAACGAGGTGCTGTTGAAGGTCATACTGACTATGGGTGGAGAGGAGCGTTCCGTAGAGCCCGAGAACTGTTCCGAGGAGAAACTCCCACTTGTCCGGCCGTTCATTCATTCCTTCCAGATAGTAGACATACCAGCGGCCGTTCTCGTCGGTGTAGGAACGCTCGAGCCCGTCATCGGTCATCACCTTCGCCAGGTAGTGTGTCTGCAACGCAATCCCGGCGATCGTGAGCGGCACCGACGAAAGGTAGATTGCCCCGTCGATGGTTCTTCCCAGCTTGATCTGCGCGTACCCGGGAAGGAGCGTGTTCAGCAGGATGTCCCGGGAGGTAAGCTGATAGTCCGTCGGAGCGGGGGTGCCGCCGGCGGAGCCGTCGGCCGCGAGAGACGCCGGATACAGCGATGCCACTGCGACGACGAGACAGAGAAGCCGCGTGGTGGTCACTGGTCCGGACCCCCTGGATCCGAATCCCCGGCGAGCTTCAGGATCTCCGACACTGCGGCGCCCAGTTGAACGTTGTGCTCCTTCACCTCGTAGGGAAGAAGCTCGCGCGCCACAGTCAAGCCGGCCTCTTCCGGCGTGACCCCCCGGCGAACTGCGGCCTTGGTCCGCTTCGCCCACTCAACCGCCTTGTGGTAGTGCGGCACGTGTACGAGGCCGTACTTCTCCCGCAGAAGCAGCCGGATCCGATCAACATCACCCATCAGCGACTGCTCCGGCGGAGGAGTCGGGGGCGTCGGGCGGGAACTCAAAGGCTCGGCACACGTCCCCCAGAATCGGATCCTCACCGGGACAGACGAAGACGTTAAGGTTCTCCATTGCGCGGGTGAATCCCACGTAAATAAGGTTGCGCAACAGGCGGTCGGTGGTTTCTTCGTCGAACTTCTCACGTCGATTGAGATACGGCAGGTAGACCAGAACAACCGGGAAGTCCAGCCCCTTGCTTGAATGGAGCGTTGAGAGACGCACCGCCCCGGTGCTGGAGAACTGAAACTCCCGATCGGTGATGACGGCGGCAGGAATGTTGTGCTCTGCGAGCGCCTCGGCGATGTGGGAGACCTCGGCGGTGTGAGGCGCCAGCACGCAGATATTGTCGGGCTCGTATTCCAGGTGATTCAGGAAGAGACCGAGTTTGCCGATCAGAAGCGGGAGGAGATCCTTCGGAGCGGTCGCCGTGTAGAGCTCGGGGATTGGGCCATCCCGGAAAGCGAATAGACTGTCCTCATCGGTCGATTGAAATCGCTGTGCCATCTCATGGATCTGCCGCGTGTTCCTGAAATTGGTCCGCAGCACTTTCGTTCGGCCGGAGATCCGGATCCCCGCTCGCACAAAGGGAGAACTCACGCCATAGATACTCTGCTGCAGATCGGAGGCCATGATGAGGTGGCCGGAAATGAGGGCCTTCAGTGTGATGAGATCACCGGAGGTCAGGTCCTGCGTTTCATCCAGGTAGATTGTCCGAACGTCCAGCAGCTGTCCTTTATCTTCGTCACCGGCGCCCGCGAGATAGTCCAGGATCTTGATGCGGGCGTAGTTTCGGCTGAAAGCGCCAATGTCGTTCATCCGTCCGACGATTTGATCCCGGATGGCCCACACAGCCTCACGTTGTCCCCGGGCCAGCCGACGCCGCATCCCGACACGCGGCACAATCTCGTCGGTGTACTCTTCATGCGTAACGACGTTTCCGAACAGGAAGGTCTCTACTTCGGCGACAAGCTCCACGTCGTCGAAGAACTCGGTCGTGTTGAGCTCAGTGCAGAGAGTATCAACGATGGTGAAGTCAAACCTATACGACTGGTCAATGCGCTTCAGCCGCTCGAGGATGAAGGCGTCCACGGTCTGTACGAGACCGCTGATCCGGTCGACTCCAAGCACCGTGGTCACGTAGTCCTCGAACTTCGCGAGCGTTCGGGTGAAGGTCAGCAACACCGCCCGCTGGTCCGGCCGCGCGTCAAATTGCAGCTCGCCAACCTCCAGCGAGCGCTGCAACGCCTCAATGAGAATGAGCGATTTCCCGGTCCCGGCACTTCCCCGAACCAGGAAGTCGGACTCGCGGTCAATCGCCTGAACCGCCTCGTCCTGCTCCGGTGTCAACCGCATGAGCGTGCGCTCGTAGTCCATGCGTGTCTTTGTGTAGATGCTGAATCGACCGAGATTCCCGATGTAGCGTTCGAGCTCCTCGTAGCCCTGCATCTGTTTCAGGAGTCGTTTCCGGTCTTCGCGGAGCCGGGCACGCTCGGCCCGAAGCTCGTCCACCCGTTGATCTTTAACCTTGGCCCGCCCGCGGGTCTCCTCCAGTTCAAGGGTAAATCGACTTATCTCATGCTCGAGCTGTGCCACCTTCCGTTCGGTGGTCTCGTATCCCTGGATCTGCGCAAGGAGATCACGGTTGCGGACCTGCAGGGTTTTGAGTTCTTCCTGCACGCCGCGAAGCACCCCACTCTGCTCCGCCAGACTCCGGCGTTCTCTCCACACCTCCCGTGAACGCTCCAGCCGGCGCACCTCCGGCATGCTACCGATCCCGATCAACGTACAGAAGACGATGAACAGGTGCGTTGCCGCAACGGCTTCCTCGGGGTCAAGCTCCCAGAATGCGTGCCTGACCGAGTTCGTGAACCTATGCTGGCGACCAAAACTGGTCAGGCAGGACAATCCCTGCACAAAGCGCCCTTCGGCCTGTTCAAGCAGTTGATCCCGAAAATCCCAGACGACGTCGGAGAACTTCACCGAATCCGAGGCTTGCGCAATGTCGCGGATGTAGTGCTCCACGAAGGAATGAAGCGCGAGGACGTAAAATCCGGCATCGGTCCCGACGAGTCGTACGAGACGCTTGAGCTCTGTTTGCATGAGTCTGCGTCCAGAATAACGTGTGTTGAGCAATCGTGCACGCGGGTTCTTATGCCTTTACAGTCAAGCCCCGTGCGTCACTCAGACCAATTGCCAACCGCCGGATCTCCGGCCGGAGTTCCAGCTCGCGGCAACACGACTCGGGTATACCCGTGATACCGATGAACGCGCCCACGATGTTCCCGCAGATGCTCCCCGTGGAATCACTGTCTCCTGAGTGATTGACGGCAAGTTGCACCGCCGCCGAAAAATCCTGAGGGAACGCGAGGGCGGCGAACAGACTGATAGCGAGAGCTTCCTCGGCAACCCAACCCGCACCGATACGTTCGACGGTCACAGCGGTTGCCGACGCGCCGGATTCCGAAAGCTCAATTGCCTGTTCAAGGGCTCGGGCGGTCTCCTCGCCGGGATTGCCGGGGATGATCGGGTGTCCCTCGCAACAAGCTTGTTCGCGTGCGGCGGTGACCGCCTGTTCCGCGGTGCGGAGGAGATCCTCCCCGTCCATCAACTGCGAGATCATGAACGCGAGAACTCCGGCGGCGATGTACCCTGACGGATGACCGTGAGTGAGCGCGGCGAGCCTGCATCCCAATCTGAATGCACTGACGGGATCGGCACCAATGATGCCGGCCGGGGCCGCCCGCATCACACCTCCGCAACCCTTGCTGTTGTTTTGAGGGCGGTCCGGAGTCATGTGGATCCCGGTCTCCAGTGAGTTGAGGCAGGTGTTGCCCGGCGAACGACGGGCATGGAGACGCGGCACGTGAATGAGTTCCCCTGTGGAAAGCACTTCCGACACCCCGGCCTCTCCCATTCCAGCATAGACGGTGCCCGGCCCGGTCCCCGGGCGAGAGCCCTGGGTCATGAGCCAGCGGTGGTAGGCCTCCAGAACCGGTCGCATGCCGGCCTGATCTACGCGTCCGTACACGGCCGCCGAACTTTGATCTCGAGAACGTTCCCTGGCACGCATCTCGAGCAGGCCCTCGGCAGTGAACATGGTCATCTGAGTGTCGTCTGTGATGTGCGCAAGTCCGGGAGGGTCAAGCTCAAGGGCGCGGATCCCACGGCTTCCGTACTGCCGGCAAATCTCGGCCAAGTCAAGAAACTCAACCGGCGCCCCGAGCGCATCACCGACCGCCCCCCCCATGAGACAGCCGACCGCCCGAGCACCACGAGAAATATAAGGTGTCATCCCAATCTCCCTCGCAAACCACACTGACACCTCCTTCACACTTCGTCAACACACCATTCATGCCATTTTCGCCATTCTTGCATGGCGCACGTACCACGCGTCGCCGAACTGTGGTATCGTGGAATTATGCCTAAACGCAGAACTCGCCCGAGTACACATCTCAGCAAGAGCCGGATCATGTCCGGTTTGCAGTGTGAGAAACGCCTGTGGCTGGAGATTTATCATCCCGAACTGAAACCCGCCCTCACCGCCTCGCAGGAACGGATATTTGCCGGCGGGACAGCCGTGGGAGAAGTAGCGCGCGACCGGTTCCCCGGCGGCCACCTTGTAGAGGCCCCGTTCTACGATCTGCCCGGCTCGGTCCGTGAGACCGCCGCCCTGGTTAACCGAGCGGACATCCCTCATATATATGAGGCCGCATTTGAAGCCGACTCCACCCACGTAAAGGTGGACGTGTTGTCACGGGTGGCAGACGGATCATGGCATCTGATTGAGGTCAAGAGTACGTCGAGCGTGAAAGACGAGCACGTGACCGATGCGGCCATCCAGTGGCACGTGACCGAGGGCGCCGGTCTCTCGGTGACAACCTGCAGTCTCATGCACCTGAACCGGGAGTGCCGGTACCCCGATCTGTCGGATCTCTTCACGATCCAGGACATCAGTGAACGCGCTCGGGGGGTCAGGGCTCGGGTTCCTGAGATCATTGACCGGATGAGGGCCGTCGTTTCTCAGCCCACCGAGCCGGAAGTACCAATCGGCACCCACTGCACGAAACCGTACGAATGTCCATTTACGTCTCATTGTTGGCGGGACGTGCCGAAGCACTCAATCTTTACCATCCCCAATCTCTCAAGCAAAACGAAGGACTCGCTCGCTACTCGGGGAGTGCTGGACATCAACGACGTGCCGCTCGATGAGCTGAATCAGGCCCAGGCCGCTCACGTGGAGATGGTGCGGCGGGGCCAACCGATGGTTGATGCGGCGGCGGTTCGCGCGGCAATTGGCGGACTGGAGTATCCGCTCTATTTCCTGGATTTCGAAACCTGCGCGGATGCTGTGCCGCGACTCGACGGGCTTGGGCCGTGGCAGAAGTACCCCTTTCAGTACTCGCTTCACGTGCTGGACGCCAAGGGCACGCTGACACATCACGACTATCTCCACGAGGACGAGACCGACCCACGGCGACCGCTCGCGACCGCTCTCTGTGCCGATATCGGGCCGAGCGGCACCCTCGTCGCGTACAATGCCGGCTTTGAGCGGGGCGTGATTGGGAATCTTGCAGAGTTCCTACCGGAATTGGCCGAGCAGCTGCATGCGATGCTCCCTCGTTTCTTTGACCTCCTGGTCATCTTCCGCAGGCACTACGCGCACCCTGATTTCCTCGGCTCCAACTCAATCAAGAACGTGCTGCCGGTGCTCGTGCCCGAACTCTCCTACGACGGAATGGCGGTGGCCGACGGTAACGAGGCGCAGGCGGTTTGGGCATCGATCATCGTCCCGCAACAGCGCAACGCGGAAGCCGAGGACGTTGCCGGTGATGCCGGAACCACTTCGCAGGCGACTTTCGGATTCGAGAGAGAAACCGTCCTTGCCCAGCTCCGGGAGTACTGCAAACTGGACACCCTGGCGATGGTGAAGATCCACGAGGTGCTGCGGGGGCAGTGAAGCGCCGGCACT
>DAOWMR010000043.1 GCA_030642995.1 Spirochaetales bacterium | reverse complement strand
GGCTGACCGGTCAGCTCAGCATCACCAACTACATCCGGCTCGCGCGGAATCTCCATGTCTACACGGTGGAAACGCCAACCTCGCTCTCACTCGAGGCGAGAATCGCGGCTCACCGCCGGACGTTTGATATCCTCGCCGGTCACACACTGGACTTGCACACGGTTGAGGAACAGTAGATATGTCTGAAAGGAAAAACCTGAAGCGAACCATAACGCTCTTCCAACTTGTGGGGATAGAGATTGGACAGACCATTGGCGCCGGCGTCTTCGCGCTGACCGGGATTGCACTCGCGGCAACCGGTCCGTCGCTGTTCATCGCCTTCCTGGTGGCAGCGGTGCCGGTGACTATTGCGCTCGTGGTCATGGGCATGCTCGGGTCGGCCTACCCCATCTCGGGAGGCACCTACATCTACGGCGCACGATTCTTCTCTCCGGTTGCCTCCTTCACCGGCGTTTGGGCGTATGTCCTCGGTGCAATCCTTGGACTCTTCCCCCTCTTCGCGCTCACAGGTGCAACCTTCCTGCAGGCGCTCTTCCCGGGTCTGCCCCGGATGGCGGTCGCGGTCGCGTTGCTATTCGTCTTCTACGTCACCAATCTGTTCGGAACCAGGATTGCCACGTGGGTTCAGGCGGTACTGGTGGGTATCCTTCTCTCCGCATTGTTGCTGTTTATCGGGACCGGCGTTCCCCAGATTGAACTTGCCAACTTCCAGCCGCTCTTCCCGGGCGGCGTCGGCGGATTTGCTGTTGCCGCGTCTATCCTCACCTTCACGATCCTCGGTGCAAACGCCGCGGTTGAGCTGGGCGACGAAATCATCAACCCCGAGTGGAACATTCCCCGATCGTTCCTCATCTCCATACCGGTTGTCACGGCAATCTACGTCGTGATTGCACTCGTCGCCGCCGGAGTTGGCCCGGGAGCGGCCGTGGCAACTGAAGTTACCGGTTCAGGCGTCCTGTCCCTGTCGGATATTGCCGCTCGCTTTCTCTCAGGATTCCCGTTTGTCTACTTCGTGGTCGCCGGAGGAGTGCTGGCAGTGGTCACAACGCTGAACGCGACCTACCTGTGGGGAACCAAATCGCTGATCATGATCACGGAGGACGGCTTGCTGCCCAAGGGCCTCGCACGGATCAACAAGCGCTTCGGCACGCCACACTGGTTCCTGACGCTGATATTCCTGGGTTCGGTCGCCGCGCTCCTGATAGCCGGGGACCGCGTTGAGACACTCGCGGTCTTTGCCTCTATCGGGGGAATCATCATTTTCATCCCCGTCATGGGTGCGGCCCTCCGGCTGAAGTCGGTAGCGCCCGAGATCTATGATCGATCCCGACTGAAACTCAAAGGCGGTCTCTACTTCGCGGCGCCCATCATCGGGCTCCTGCTGGCAGTCGTCATCATCGCAATTCTGTTGATCGATCTCAGTTCCCACCAGCACGGAATGGTGTTTCTCGCCGTGTTCATCGTCTGGACGATCGCCGGGGCAGTTTACGCCTGGCTGCGGCTGCGTGGTCGGCACACCGACGGTGAGCGCGGTCCGGGTCAGTCCATGTCCCGAACATCGGGCGCGAAGGGTGAGAACGAATAGGTCGCCTCGCCCCCAAGCGGACGGTACCCTATCTCGTAATCTATCCGGTTCAACGCGCCGCGGCGGTAGGCGTCGAAAAATCGATCCGACGGATCAAACATACCCGTCATGAGGGTGGCGCCCTCGCCCAGGGCAATATTGTTGAGATAGCGGACAATCTCCGACCATAGCTTCATGCCTTCGGGACCGTGGGCGAGATGATTGAAGAGATGGTAGTAAAGCACCTGGTCACCTGCACGCGGGATCACCGGTAACGCGAGGACCGGACGCACAGCCTCAACGATCGGTCGCGCCGCCCGGTAGTACCACGGCAGCTTGGTCACCCGCGTCCAGATTTCCCGAGACACGCGGTAGAGACCGACCGACGCCCAGGAGCTGCCACGCGCCAGCCGGTAACACGAGAACAGACCCGTCTCCCGCATGGGCTCGGTAAGATAGGCCGCACGGAGGTCCGACGGAAAGAGTGCGAGATCGCCGTACTCGACCGCCACCGCCTCCCCCATTTCTCGGTTGTACTCGGTGAGATCCACTTCCTCGGGCTGCTCGCGTACCCGCCGGCGCCGATACACCGCTTGACTCAGAACGATCATTCGGCCGGCCATTCGATATCCGTCCTTGTGCCGTTGTATGGTGAGCATCGGCGTGTTGTCCGCCTTCACCATGCCGTAGATGATCCGGGCGCCCTCAGCCTCAGCCCACTTCTCCATCTCCAGCCAATTCCGGAGCATGTGCCGTCCGAGCAAACTCGTGCGATAGTCAGGATCAAGCCGGAGATCATAAAACATGGCGGCCCGCGCGTCCTCGCCTGCGAGCCGTACCGTTTTCATGGTGGCGCCAAGTACTCCGAAGACCTTCCCGTCATTCACGGCGACAATGGTTCGATGGTTTTCGAAGAGCCGCGCCCGGTAGAGATAGTCTCGTCGCTCGGAATGCATCTTGAGCCGGGTGCCTTGAGGGCTCTTGCGTTCCAAGTCCAGCAGGGCCGCATTGTCATCGGGTTGGACTTCGCGCAGACCGGTGTTGCTCATGCCGTCATTGTGTGCGCGACGGGATAGCTCGGCAAGGGGTTGGCTTCACCGACGCTCCTGCATCGGGGTGTCGCACTTATTCCTCAGTCGTGTTTCTTCCTGGAGGTGGTGTCGAAGTAAACGGCCACAATCAGCACGAGTCCCTTGATGATGTACTGCCAGAAGATGGGCATGTTCATGACGCTCATCCCGTTCATGAGGCTGGCCATTACCAGGGCTCCGATAAGCGCTCCTATTACGGTTCCGCTGCCACCGGCAAGGCTGGTTCCTCCGATAACACAGGAAGCAATGGCGTCGAGCTCATAGCCGGCACCGCCACCGGTGGTCCCGGCATTGACGTATCCGGTCAGGACGATACCGGCGACGGCGGCCAGCAAACCCATCAGGACGTGAACCAGAAGGAGATTCTTCTTGATATCGATACCTGAAAGCCTGGTTGCTTCCCTGTTGCCACCCAATGCGTAGACGTAGCGGCCGAACCGGGTGTTCTGGGTGATGTAATGGACAATCAGAGCGACACCAGCCAGCAGTAGGACCGGATTCTGGATTCCCCGGTAGTTGTTCATGATCAAGGTGTATGCCAGAACGATCAGAGACCAGACCAGTGCCTTGGAGATATCCATGACCAAGGGGCTGAGTGAAGCCGTATCGGGCCCTTTTGCGCCGGGCGTCCAATGTGGACAGGAAAATCAGAATCACGACGATGAAGGATAGTATCCATCCCACAGTTGTGGAAAGATAGCCCTGAGCAATCAGTCGCATACTGTCTTGCACGGGAACGATAGTCTTACCGCCGGTAACACCGAGAATACCGCCTTTAAAAATCAACATACCTCCCAAGGTCACGATGAAGGAGGGTACGCCGAGATAGGAGACTATCGAACCCTGGAATATCCCCACCAGCAGCCCGACCACGAGAGCCAGTATGACGGTGATCACCGTTGAGGTAATCCCCCGGGACATGACCGTGGCATCGGGCATCAGACTCATCAGGATCGAGGGCAGGAGCTTGACCTGAAGCCAGGCAACTATGGCGCTGATGAATCCCGTAACGGAACCGACGGAAAGGTCAATTCCACCTGTCACGATCACGAGCAACATACCTGTTGCCAGGAACCCGGTAATCGTCATCTGTCGGAACAAATTCGACAGGTTCCGGGCTTTGAAGAAGATCCCGTCGGTAAGGATACCGAAGAGGATCCAGATCAGCAGTAATGCAATGACCATCGTATAGCGTCGCACGAACGCCGCCGTTTTTGTCTTGTCGAGAGTCATTACACTAATTCTCCTTGGTGACAAGGCCTGTGGCCATGGACATGATTCTTTCCTGGGAGGCTTCGCTGGAACTAATGGTACCGGCGCTTCGCCCTTCGTGCATTACCATGATGCGATCACTCATCCCGATGACTTCCTCGAGTTCCGAGGAGATGAAGATGATAGCCACCCCCTCTTCGGCCAGCTTGTTTATCAGCTTGTATATCTCATACTTGGCGCCAACATCAATGCCTCTGGTGGGGTCGTCAAGGATGAGGATCTTTGGCTCGCTCATCAGCCACTTTGAGATGACCACCTTCTGTTGGTTTCCGCCGCTGAGACTTTCAACGATGGTCTCTATGCTCGGCGCCCTAATTGAAAGACTGTGAAAGAACTTCTCGCACTGATGCAGTTCTTTGTTCTTGTCGATTCTCCCGAAGGAACTGAACTGGTCCATATTCGGAAGACTGATATTCTTTATGATTGATTGTTCCAGGACAAGCCCCAGTAGTTTGCGGTCCTCCGGGACCAGGCTGATACCAAGGCTCATGGCTTCCCGGGCATGGGCCGGTGTGACGGTTTCCCCGTTGATGATGATGTCACCGTCCAGGACTTCACCGTATTCGCCGAAAATACTGGTGACCAGTTCCGTCCTTCCAGATCCCATAAGACCGGCGATGCCAAGTACTTCTCCCGTTCGCAGTTCAAAAGAGGCGCTCTTGATAACGTCCCGTCCGGGGCGATTGGGATCATTGATTCTGACATCTCGGACACTCATGATGATATCCCCAATCTCCGCTGTTCGCGGGGGGAACCGCTCAGTCATGTCTCGGCCTACCATGAGGGAGACCGTTTTTTCTTCGGTCAATTCCTGAATAGGAAGGGTAGCTACAACCTCACCGTCCCGGAATACGGTGACCGTATCAGCAATGCGAAAGAACTCCTCAAGCTTGTGAGAGATGTAGAGACATGTAACGCCCCGATCCCTGAGCAGATTGAGAATTCGTACCAGGATATCGATTTCCCGTTCCGTCAGTGCCGATGTGGGCTCGTCCAGGATGAGGACTTCCGCGTTTTCGGAGAGAGCCTTCGCAATTTCGACGAGCTGCTGCTTCCCCACCGGGAGGTTCATAACCGTCTCGGAATAGAGAATGTCCAGTCCGTACTCCTTGAGAAGCCTGTCCGTGGACGCATACAACGCGTCCCAATTGATAGCTTTCCCGCGGAGTGGCTCCCGGCCGAGGTAAATGTTCTCCCCTACCGTCCGTTGGGGAACAAGGGCGAGTTCTTGATAAACAATGGCGATTCCCGCTTCGATGGCCTGGCGGATGGCTCCTTCCTGGAAGACCAGTTCCTCGCCGTTGTAGATAACCTGTCCTTCGTATTCGCTGTGCGGGTAAACTCCGCAGAGTATCTTCATCAGCGTGGATTTGCCGGCACCGTTCTCACCACAGATTCCGTGAATCTGACCACGTTTGACCTTGAACGACACATCTTTCAAGGCCGTAACCCCGGGGAACTCTTTGGTCACATTGACCATCTCCAGGATGTACTCTTGTGCCAATTGCCGCTCCTCGGGTGATTGAAAAGGAAGCCGGGCTTCACGCCCGGCTTCCTGCCGGCTTGCTTCAGTCGTTGACCAGACTCGGTTACTACGGTCTGGCGGGGCGCTCACTCTCCGGAATGCCTACATAGACATCATCATAAGTCTGGAATCCGCTCACGACAACTTCTTCAAAGAGGTTGTCTGCATTGACGCTGATAATCTCAAGGAACTTGCAGTCTACATCACCGACCAGGTCGTCACCAGTAAGTTCTTTCAATGAGTAAGTTGTCAGACCGGGGATCTCCCGTCCTTCAGCCAAGGTAACGGCGGTCTCGACGGCCAGAGGAACGAGGTTCCTGAGATCCTTGAGAACGGTCATCGTCAGCTCGCCCTTGACGATGCTGTTACAACCGGCGGTGGTCGCGTCCTGACCGCTGATGGGAACGATGCCGGCCAGCCCCTGGGCATTCATGGCTTCCAAGGCGCCGAGAGCAGTACCGTCATTAGAAGCAACGACAGCATCAACCTGGTTGTCGATGGCAGTCAGGATGTTCTCCATAATGGAGAGTGCGTTGGTGGGAGACCATTCAGGGACCCACTGATCAGCAACGACTTCGATCTGACCACTATCAATCAGGGGCTGAAGAACATTCATCTGGCCCTTGCGGAACAGAGTCGCGTTGTTGTCCTGGGGGTTTCCTCCAAGAAGAACAAAGCGGCCGCGGTCAACGACGTCGAGGACGCCGCTGGCCTGCGCCTCACCTACGGCAACGTTGTCGAAGGAGATATAGCACGCCAGGTTTGCGGACTTGATGAGCCGGTCATAGGAAATGACTTGGACGCCTTCAGCAGCGGCTTCATCAACAGCCGTAGCGGCAGCAGCGCCGTCTTCAGCAACGATAATCAGTACATCGACTCCCTGGGTGATCATGTTGATGATCTGGTCATTCTGCAGCTTGGGGTCATGGTTCGCGACCTGAGTGACGACTTCCCATCCGATGGCTTCAAACTGCTTACGCAAGGCGGCTTCTTCAACCGGCCAGCGCTCGGTTTCGTAGTCAGAGAAGGAAAGTCCGACTTTGTAGACATCGGCCTCATCGCTTGCGCCGGCAAACAGCATTCCACCGAATGCCATCAACATGAGGACGAGAACGAGAAACTTCTTCATATTTTTCTCCTTTCATGAAGCTTTCCAACCAACAGAGCAAGGTCCGTGCCAATTGTACCGGATATCTGTTAAGTGTGTGAGTAAAAGAAATTACGCCCCTCTTCCTGAAAGAACCCACGTTCCTTTTGTGGCCCTTTGGGGAAACAGATACCCCGCAATACGCTCAGAATGTGCATCGCATTGCACATTGAGGCTGCCCTTCCCCAACGAGCTTCGCAACTCTATTATGGCTCATGGCTTGGACGCTCCTCATTATCGACGATGAAGAAGAAATGTGCCTCTCCCTGTGTGAGATATTCATCGCCGAAGGATTTCTGGTTGAAACGACTTCAGATCCGGCAGAAGTGATCAGTATTCTGCAGAGCCGCAGCATCGATCTCATTCTTATGGATGTTCGAATGCCCGCGATCGGCGGGATTTCCCTCCTCAGGATGATCAGGGACCGGTGGTCCTCCATGCCTATCATCATGATTTCCGGATATGCATCCACTGAGAATGTTGTGAGGTCCATGAAATACGGAGCCCTCAACTTCTATGAGAAACCTCTGAGTATTTCGGCCCTGGTAGATGAGATCAGGGAATACCTGGCAAAACATGCCGGCATACCCCGGGAACTCCGGTCACTTGATCTGGTCTCGGATAGTCCGGCCGTGCAGGAAATCTATCACGTCGTCGAGACGGCGGCTCCTACCACGGCGCCGATTATCATCACCGGAGAGAGCGGCACCGGCAAGGAGCGGATTGCCACGGCAATCCATGAGTTGTCGGATCGTCGGGATAAACCTCTGGTCAAAATCAATTGTGCGGCAATTCCCGACACCCTTCTGGAAAGTGAGCTCTTCGGATATGAAGCCGGAGCCTTCACGGATGCCCGGGCATCCAGGCAGGGAAAATTCGAACTCGCCGACGGGGGGAGTATTTTCTTCGATGAAATTGGCGACATGAGCCTGAAAACCCAGGCGAAGCTTCTCAGAGTCCTTCAGGAAAAGGAGTTCGAACGCCTCGGCGGAAACAGGCTCATACACACCGACGTCCGTGTCATCACCGCGACGAACAAGGAGATACGGGGGCTCATCGACAGGGGAGATTTCCGCGAGGACCTCTATTACCGGATTTCGGTCATTAACATCCATCTGCCGCCCCTCAGGGAACGCATGGAGGACCTCATGCGCCTGGCTCAGTTTTTCCTCGGCTACTTCAATGAGCACTACGACAAGCATATCAGGGAGTATTCCCCCGAGACGAAAGCCGTCTTTCTGTCCCATGACTGGCCCGGCAATATCAGAGAGCTGAAGAATGTGGTGGAGCGGGCGGTCATTTTCTGCAGGGGCGATGTCATCGAAATCAATGATCTCTCCGCGCAGTACAAGAAAAAGGAAGAACTGGACGCAGAGAAATCGCCCGAAGAGGGCGGTTCCTTGGCCAAGATATATGACAGCTTGTCACGGCAGGCGATCGTGGATGCTCTGAAGAAAGCGGACGGTTACCGGGGAAAAGCTGCAGCGTTACTCAATATCCACAGAAAAACCCTCTATAATCGAATGAAGAAATATGGGATCACCGGAGAATAGTCACAGACGCCCAATTCTGCAGCTGAGGAATATCTCCTTGAGCCAAGACGGCCAGACAGTTCTCAACCATATCAATTTCGATCTCTATCCGGGTGAGATTCACGCTCTTGTCGGTGAGCACAGGGCCGGGAAAACCCCTCTGATCAAACTCATTGCCGGGGAGCTGAAGAAGACGGACGGCACAATTCTGATCCGTGGTCGGCGAGTGGACAATATGACACCGACCGTGGCGCTGCGCAACAAGATCGGCGTTATCAGTCAGGAGCAGCAGAGCATCAACAACCTGACGGCCTTGGAAAATGTCATCGCAGGAACCATCCCCAGGGCCTGGATCACCCACAAGTACCGCATCGAATCCATTCGCCGCTGCCGGGAAATCCTGAAGGAGTTGGAAACGGATATCAACCTCGCCATACCTGTCTCCGAACTCTCCACGGCGGAACGGCAGATGGTGGAACTGGCCCGGCTGGTTTATCTGGACAGCGATATCCTGATACTTGACGATATCGGCGGCCGCTTCACACGCCGTGAGATGAGGACGGTTCTCCGTTTTCTGACAAAGGCCAGGGACCGGGGCAAGTCGGTTATCTTCATTGACTCGGACATCGACAACGTCCTGTCCATTGCCGATAGAGTAACTGTTCTCCACCATGGATTCTCCGGAGGGACGGAAAACGTTAAGGATCTGGACAGACTGAAGCTGCTCAAGCTGACCTACAATTTCGCTCTCAACATCGATGAAGACATGCGGGACGACAGTCACCTGGTACTTCTCCAGCAGTACAATGAGAACGTGATCGCCGATCTTCCGGCGGGGGTCATGGTCTTTGATATTCGGAACCGGCTGGGAACGCTGAACCGTACCGCCGGCAGAATTCTTGGAATGGACCTGAAGACGCCCTTGGGCAGACCGGCGGAAGACATCATCGGAGAGATGGATCTCAATGAAGCGGAGGATATCATCGACGCGGTCTACAAGCGGGAGGTCCGTTCCTGGGACAGAGTCAATCTGGGGGGGGATCAGTCAATAAAGATAAAAACGATCCCGTACGGAGACAAAAACCAGATCTTCCAGGGAACCATGGTTCTGGTTGAGGACGTAACTATGGATATGACCATCAAGGAGTACCTGGTCCGAGCAGAGAAAATCTCCTCGGTAGCCGAACTGGCGGCGGGAGTCTCCCACGAAATCAACAACCCTCTGGGTATCATCAGCAACTATCTTCAGGTTCTCAAGTACAAGAACCTGGAGGAGGATGTGAAGGAAAAACTCGAGAAGATGGAGCTGCAGTTAGGCCGGATCAAGGAGACCACCGGCAGTCTTCTCTCCTTTTCCGGATTCAAGAACGTTCCGGACAGAGAGTTTGATCTGACCGCCCTGCTCAATGAAGTCGTAGTCCTCCTGAATCACAAGATCGCCGCGAAAACCGTCGGAGTGGCAAAGAAACTGCCGGAGAAACGGATGGTAAAGGGCAGCGAGAATCGGCTTCGGCAGGTTTTCGTCAATCTGATCAGCAACGCAATTGAAGCCGTTCCGGAGGGGGGTCGCATCGATATTTCCCTCCAGCTGAACAGTCCGTACGTCGAGGTGAGGATTCAGGACAATGGCTACGGGATTCCACCGGAAATACAGGAAGAGATCTTCAATCCCTTTTTCAGTACCAAGATGACTCGGGAGAATGCCGGCCTCGGGCTCTCCATTTGCCAGCATATTGTCGAAGCTCACAAAGGCCTCCTGACTTTCGAAAGCCAACCCGGAGACTACACCCTCTTCAAGGTCTGTCTCCCCGCATAGTCGGAGCTATCCCTTCACCGCGCCTGCAGTCATACCGCTGATGAGCTGCTTCTGAATGAAGAAGAAGAGAATCAAAACGGGAATGGCACTCACAACGCCACCGGCAGTGAGGAGGCCCCATTCTATTTG
Source organism: Spirochaetales bacterium (assembly GCA_030642995.1). Taxonomy (GTDB): domain Bacteria; phylum Spirochaetota; class Spirochaetia; order DSM-27196; family SLST01; genus JAHOYX01. The sequence continues at coordinate 1,617 of DAOWMR010000043.1, read as the reverse complement.
GTACTGGCCTACCATGTTCTGGAGGGCGATTGGAATGGTCTGAACGTCGTTACCAGTAAGCACGGAGGCGAATACGAACTCGTTCCAGGCGGTAATGAAGATGTAAATGGCGGTTGCGGCAATCCCGGGCAGCGCGATTGGAATGATGACACGGATCATTGCGGTGAATCGACTGCAGCCGTCAATCTGGGCCTGCTCGTCCAGCGATCGCGGAATGGCGTTGAAGAAGCTCGTCATCATCCAGGTTGAGAAAGGGATGGCGAAGGTTGCGTAGGCGAGCACCAGGGCGATGTAGGTGTCCCGCAGATGAAGCCGCGACATGATCACGAATAGCGGAATGAGCAGGAGCACGATCGGGAACATGTTGATGATCAGAAATTGGATCAGGAGAGGCCGGCGTCCACGGAACTTGAAGCGTGAGAAGCTGTAGCTTGCCGTGACGCTCACGGCGAGCCCGAAGAGCATCGCGAAGGTCGCGACAACAAGGGAATCACCGAGGTTCGCGAGAAAGTTGACCTTGGTGAAGAGTCTTCCGTAGTTCTCCGTGGTCGGGTTTTGCGGGAGATACCGGAATTCCGACGTGTACATCTCCCGCTCCGGCGTGATTGACGAAATGACGCTCCAGATGTACGGACCAATAGCAAACAGGACGATCGCGAACACCGGGAGATGGACGGTGAAGATCTTGCGCAGCGGATTGTCCGACCGGCGAAACCGTGCTCTCCGGGGATTCGCACCCATTGTCCTGTTCTCGGTCGTCATGGCTGCCATCAGTACCGCTCCTCGGTCTTGAGAATTCGAATCACATAGAGCGTCACGACGAAAACCAGGAGGAGAGTCAGGTAAACGGCAATTGTCGACGCATAGCCAAAGTCCAGTCCCTTGTATGCGCGGATGTATGAATAAAGCGGCAGGGTGTGGCTCGCGTATCCGGGTCCGCCACCGGTCATGATGAAAATGATGTCGAGCGAATTGGCAACCCAGATCGTCCTCAGAAGGATCGTGGTGAGTAGAATCGGCGTAATCATCGGAAGAGTGATGTGGAAGAACTTCTGTACCGTGCTCGCGCCGTCCACATCCGCGACTTCGTAGAGCTCGCCCGGGATAGACTGGAGTCCGGCGAGGATCATCACGCAGAAGAAGGGGAACCCCTGCCACATGAGCGCGATCATGACTGCCGGCAACGCGGTTACGTTGTTGGCCAGGAACGGGAAGTAGCTGTCCAATATTCCGAGCCTGACGAGGAGATCGTTGATCAGACCGTGATTTCCATCGTACATCCACCGCCACATGAGAGCGGTGATGACACTCGGTGTGACCCATGGAATGAGAATGAGCGACCGCGCGAGTCCTCGCCAAAAGAAAGCGCGGTTCAACAGAAGAGCAGCTGCGAAACCGAGAAGCAGCTGCATAGATATGACGCCCACAATCCAATAGATCGTATTGCGGGTTGAGATCCAGAAGATTTCGTCGCGCAACGCCTTACCGTAGTTTCCGAACGCGATAAACGACACATCGTTCGGTTTCCAGATAATGTAGTTGAAGAAGCTCAGACCGAAGGTGTAGAGCATCGGCACGAAGATAATCGCGGCGGTGACCAGCATAGCCGGCATGAGG
>DAOWMR010000047.1 GCA_030642995.1 Spirochaetales bacterium | reverse complement strand
TAACCTGGTGTAGCGCGCTGATGCATGCAAGAACACCTCTGCGCTTGTCCTCGGCCGAGTACGGTCTGCGGGGTCGCTCCGAGGCGTTCTTGCTTGCCGCGCGCACTGCTTTCGCGGGTACGGTGGGTTTGTTGACAGTGGAGCGCGGGTTCTGTAGATTTTGGGCCTTCCCGGTGGCGTAGCTCAGTTGGTAGAGCAAGCGGCTCATATCCGCTTTGTCGGGGGTTCAAGTCCCTCCGCCACTACGATTTAGGCCCTCATGGCGCTCCGCGCTGCGAGGGCCTTTCTTGTGCTAAGGCGTACGGTTATCCGGCACCAACACCTGAATCACCCCATGTTTACCCGCCGTTCGCCAACCCGGGTGTTCTCGGTCCAGCGTTCTCAGGCGTGCCGGGTTGAGGCCGGCAATCGGGTCGCCTTTCATGGTGCGGAGCATGACCGTTGGCGCAGGCATCGGCGGGGCCCATGTTTGCAGTGGATCGGTGGCGGGTACGATCGTGTCGGCGAGCAGGCGGCGATAGTTCATGTCGCCCTTGATGATGATGAGTCCCGCCTCGGCGAAGGTCGTGAGAATTCGATCAGGCAGATCGCCGAAAAACAGCGGGCTGTTCCAGAACGGATCCGGCACGATGAGGAGTTTGCCTGTATCGAGCCCGGAGACGAGTCGCTCAGCCAGCGCGCGGCGCGCACTCGATGTCCCAGGAGATCCAAGTCGATCTATCATCTGGTGCACATCGGCCGCCGTTGCGTCACTTACAAAGGTGGGGTGATACTTGACGTGCAGATGGACGCCTGCCCCTCGCTCGCGCATCAACCAGTCGGCCAGGCAGAGATCCGCGGCGAGTTCGGTCCCGGCATTGTCGCAGACGAAGTGAACCGGATCAGCCAGGTTGCGCACGATCTCCCGGACCGCCGCAGAATCGTCGGCAATCAGTGACTCACCGGCCGTCTGGGCGGCGTCGGCGTGAGCCATGGATTGGCTGTGGCTCAAATCCATTCGGTTGCCCCACAGAGAGAAGCAGAGCCGGGCCGCGAACTCGTCAAACCCCGGGTCCCGTCCTGAGTCACTCGGCCCATCAAGGATGGAATCTATCTGTTGGCCAAGCGCTGGGGAATCAAGCTCCCGTCTCTTTGCCGGTGCGTAGGGATCGATATTGGTGTGCCAGTAGTCAACGGCGGCCAGGATGCGGCGGAAGAAGAAGTGCTCGAGCAAAAACCATTCGGAGTTCTGCCAGCTTGCCGGTCGGCCGAGGCGTTGTTGGTGTTCGGCCATGAATCGGGTCCATGCGTCGTAGTCCGGCGCCGGAGAGTCAAACATCGTCAGCGGAGCGTCGGAGATGAGATCACCCTGTAACTCCCGGAGGGCGCCGGCGGCAGAAGCGGGGAGACCGGGATTGTCGGTGAGCACCTGGTCAATCATGGCCGGCAGCCGGACCGTCACCGTGTGGTGAGCGAACTCGTTGGAGCCGTCGGTGCGGATTGGGGTCACGAACCGATCCGATGTTCCCGGACCCGCACGTCCAAGCCCTGCTCCCGGGCGATCTCCGCGTAGCGGGCGAGGAGCGCGCTGCTCGGCGCGTCGGCGTCCGCGAAAGCGGGATCAAGTGTCTTCCCAGGGCGGAACGCGGCGAGGGTGTAACGCTCTCCAGGTTCGAGGAGCGCGACGATCGCGCGGATGTCGTCTTCGGTGACGATTGGCTCAACGACCGTGGTGCGGAACTCGTATTCCGGCGTCGTTGCTCGGATGACTGCCAGGGACTCGGGAATGGCGGCCGCGACATTGTCGCCGCCGACCACCGTATACCGCTCCGGCGAAGTCTTGATATCCATGGCAATGTAGTCGGCGCCGACGGCTGCAATTCGGTTGGGAAACAAGCCGTTGGTGTCCAGCTTCACCTTGAGATCCAATGCCCGCACGTGTTCGGCAAAGTCGGGGAGCCACGAGTGGATGAGCGGTTCGCCGCCGGTGATACATACGCCGCCGAGGATCGTGCGCCGGCGTTCAAGGAAAGCGAGGACCTCCTCTACAGGCAGGAAGTCGTCGGGGGGTGGACCGGCGACAAGTTCCGGGTTGTGGCAGTAGGGACAGCGCAGATTGCAGCTGGCGGTGAACACGGTTGCCGCCACCATACCCGGATAATCAACGAGCGTGGTCTTAAGCAGCCCGAGGCTTGCGTTCTTCATATCGATCTCAGACCTGCGGCGCGGCGAAAGTGGCCCGCGCGTTGGCGCCTATCCGGCCGATTCCAGAATGGAGCGAAGTTGCGCCACGCTTCCAGCCTGGGCCACGGGGGCGCCGTTCTCGTCCATCAGGATCACCGTGGGGGTGGAGAGAATCTGATGCTGTACGGCCTGTTCCATACCCTCTCCGGTGTCGACGTCCACCATCTCACCGTTCAGTGAGAGGTTCTCCACGTAGGTGCGAACCGGCGGGCAGTTGGGGCAACTCTCGCGGAAAAAGTACGCGTACGATCGGACGGCTGCCGGCGCCACCGGGGTGGCAATAGAGGCTGCTGCGATTGCAGCGGCGGCAAATGCCTCAGCAGCCGGCGCCTGTGCGGTGTCCGGGTCGGCGGTCAGGCTCCTGTGCGAGTGAGCCCCCGGGGTTCCCGCGCTTTCCGGCTCAAAAGTCACGCGGTGATCGTATTCCTCGCGCTTCCCTCGGTTCCAATTCTTCAGGGAGCGATAGTATCCCACGATACGCGTGTAGACTTCGGTCTGCGTGCCCTCCACCTGTGTGAGGGCGTTCTTCAGTTCGCTGATCCGATTCTCGATTTCCTGTGCTCGTTCCATATTTCCTCCCAGTTTCATTGCGCGAGTTCAGTCTGCTCGCGCTGCAGCTCGTCTATTTCCATATGAATCTCCGCGCGTCTCTCCTCGGCACACTTGGGACAGGTGAAGTGCTCACCGGCCAGGTAGCCGTGAATGGGACATATGGAGAATGTCGGACTAATGGTGAAGTAGGGCAGCCGGTAGTTAGTGGCGACCGCTTTCACGAGTTTGGCGCATGAGTGCCAGTCCTCAATGGCTTCGCCCAGAAAGCCGTGGAACACGGTTCCGCCGGTGTACAGTGTCTGCAGCTCGTCCTGGAGATCGAGAGCATCAAAGATGTCCTCCGTGTAGTCCACGGGAAGCTGTGAACTGTTGGTGTAGAACGGCTCATCGTCGCCCGATGTGATGATATCCGGATACGCAATCCTGTCATGCTTGGCGAGGCGGTAGCTGGTGCTCTCCGCAGGGGTCGCCTCCAGATTGAAGAGGTCACCGGTCTCTTCCTGATAGTCTGCCAGCCGGTCTCGCATGTGCCGCAGCACTTTCAGCGCGAACGCTCGTCCTTTGGGGTCCAGCATGGTGATTCCCATGAAGTTCAGAAGGCTCTCGTTCATGCCGACCAGCCCGATGGTGGAGAAGTGGTTGTTGAGGTGGTGGAGATAGTGACTGGTGTAGGGGAAAAGCCCTGCGTCCAGCAATCGACCGATGACCTTCCGCTTGATGGTCAGACTCTCGGCGGCGAGGTCCATGAGGTGGTCCAGCCGACGGAGGTAGTCGGTTTCATTAGCGGCGAGATACCCGATCCGCGGCAGGTTGACGGTGACCACGCCGAGTGATCCGGTGAACTCGTCCGAACCAAAGAGGCCGCCACCACGCTTTCGCAATTCCCGCTTGTCCAGCTGAAGTCGGCAGCACATGGACCGGACATCTCCCGGATCTAAATCACTGTTGATGAAGTTCTGGAAGTAGGGCGTGCCGTACTTCGCGGTCATTTCAAAGAGGATCTGTGCGTTTGGGGACTCCCAGTCAAAGTCCTTGGTGATGTTGTAGGTAGGGATTGGATACTGAAAACCCCGGCCATTTGCGTCCCCGGCGATCATCAGCTGAATAAAGGCCTTGTTGATGATGTCCATCTCGGCCTGGCAGTCACCGTAGGTGAATTCCTGCTCTTCACCGGCGACAACCGCCGGTTTGTCCTTGAGATCCGCAGGCACCGTCCAGTCCAGGGTAATATTCGTGAAGGGCGCCTGGCTGCCCCAGCGGCTGGGTGTGTTGACGCCAAAAATGAAGCTCTGAATTGCCTGGCGCACTTCGGCAAGCTCCAGCTTGTCCACCTTGACGAACGGAGCCAAATAGGTGTCGAAGCTCGAGAATGCCTGAGCTCCCGCCCACTCGTTTTGCATGATTCCGAGGAAGTTAACCATCTGCTGGATGAGTGTATTCAGGTGACGCGCCGGCATACTCTTGATCTTGTCCGGCACTCCTCCCAGTCCTTCCTGAATGAGCTGTCTCAGGCTCCATCCGGCACAGTACCCGCTGAACATGGAGAGATCGTGGATGTGGAAATCTGCATTTCGATGTGCCTGGGCAACCGCTTCCGGATAAACATTTCGAAGCCAGTAGTTTGCGGTGATGGTTCCGGAGTTATGGAGTATCAGTCCGCCCAGAGAGAAGTTAACATTGGCATTCTCGTTGACGCGCCAGTCTGATTGGGACAGATATCCGTCCATCGTGGTGTTGATGTCCAGCATCAACTTCCGTGTGTCGCGTAGCGCTTCGTGCCGGGCCCGATAGATGATATAGGCTTTTGCGGCCGCAACCTCTCGGGCTTCAATGAGAATCGTTTCAACGAGGTCCTGGATTTCTTCGATTGCCGGAGCGGAGTTCGGGTGTCGTTCAGACATGAAGTCGGACAGTCTGTGCTCTACGGCGACAATAAGCATCTCAATCTGCTCGTCGGAGTAGGCCTTCCCGACCGCATCGAACGCGCCCTTGATTGCGACGGCTATCTTGTCACGGTTGTAACTCTCGGTTTTTCCGTTGCGCTTGATGACGTGTCGTACAACCTGCCCGTGCAGGTTCATTCGGCCGGGTTTCACATCCTGTTGCAGGAACTCCCGCCAATCTGGCCTCAGAACATTGCGATTCACGAGTACCCCTCCATTGCTCGTGCTACCGGCGCCTTCTTGCTCCGGTCTCTTTCGATTTCCCCAATCTCTCAATCTCACTCACGAACTGATCCACATCCTCAAAGTTCCGGTAGACCGATGCGAATCGAACGTACGCTACACGGTCCAGCTCATACAGGCGACTCAGCACCATCTCCCCGAGACGGTGCGACGGAATCTCATGCGTTGTCTTCGCAATGATTGCCGCCTGATCCTCTATGTCGTTGAGCGTTTCCTCAACCTCCAGGAGGCTGACCGGGCGTTTCCGGATGGCCTGCCGGATTCCCCGTTCCAGTTTCTCCCGTTTGAAAGGCTCTCGGCCTCCCTCCGATTTCACGACCATCAAAGGTCGTTCGTCGATACGTTCATACGACGTGTAGCGGTACCCGCAGTCGGCACACTCCCGACGCCGTCGGATTGCAGTCCCGTCGGCGAGCGAGCGCGATTCAATGACCTTGTCCTCCGTGTTCCCACAATGTGGACACCGCATTTGCAAACCTACCAGACACCATATGTAGCGCTTAGATAGACTCGTAAGACCGTCCGTACACTATATCTTGAGTATCGGTTGTGGGCAAGGGATTCCTTTGATTTTTTTGCATTTGTCCGTGTATGTTGTACGCAATCACGCCTGAGACCAATAGGAGGTGCGCATGCGGCGGTGGGGGCTATGGCTCAGTATTGTTGTCCTCCTTTTTTTGCCTCCATTCCTTTGGGCCGAAGCCGGTCTTCTCCAGACCCTCGACTGGCGGCAGATCGGGGATGTTGCACCACCTCCGGAGGTGGCGGCTCGGGCGGCCGTCCTTGTTGAAGCCGAGACCGGTACCGTCCTCTTCGCGAAGAATCCCCATCTGGTGATACCCGCAGCCAGCCTCACGAAGGTGGTTGCCATTCACGCGGCGATCGTGGCAGACCGTCTCGGTGAGATTGACCTGGACACGACGTTGCAACCCCCGCCCGAGTCGTGGGCAATGAACCAGGCCCCCGGGTCTTCGCTGATGTTCCTGGGGCCGGATCAGCTCCTCTCCATGTGGCAGTTGCTCGAAGGGCTGGCCATTTCATCGGGCAACGATGCCGCCGTCGCGCTCGCGTTGCAGGTGGACGGATCGGTGCCGGCATTCGCAGATCGAATGAACGCCGTCGTTCGCGCTGCAGGACTCGTCACCAGTTCGTTTGTGGAACCGAGTGGCCTGAATCCGTTCAACCTGACCACCGCATACGAGTACGCCGCCTTCATCCGTCTGCACCTTCAAGACTTTCCGGAACTCGTAGACCAGCTCTATGCCCGTCGAAGCTACACCTATCCGCTGGAAGAGAATCGCGTGGGGGAGGCGGCAATACCGCCCATCACCCAGAGCAACCGGAACCTGCTGCTGAATCAGTATCCGGGCGCGGATGGCGTAAAGACAGGGTTCATCGATGAGTCGGGCTATCATCTCGCTGCGACGGCGACGCGGGATGGTCGTCGATTGATTGCCGTTGTGTTGGGCGTGGCAGCGCCATCACACGCGGAGGGTGGGATCACACGGGCATCCGATGCTGCGGCTCTTCTGGACTACGGCTTTGACGGGTTTGATCTCCTCAGATTTGATCATCCGCCGATTGCGCCGGTGCGGGTTTACAAAGGAGAACGAACGTTGGTTGATCCAATTGGGCCCGGTTCACTGGTGGTGTCCGTTCCGGTTGGTGCGGGCGAGAGACTCCGTGGTGAGGCCGAGCAAACTACCGAAGTGATTGCTCCGGTACCGACCGGAGCGCCGATTGGGATGATCCGCGTCATGCTTGATGGTGTCGTGCTGACCGAAGCATCCGTTACAATGCCTGCGGTTGAATCAGGTGGTGTCTTCCGGCGGCTCTGGGACAGCGTCGTGATTTTCTTCACGTCGCTGTTCGGTGGCGAACGTCCGATGGATGGGAGTCAACTGTGAGTAGTTGCAAAACATTACATACCAAAGCTATTATATAGAGCTTACTCTATCTGGCCGCGCGATTCGCGGGATCTCCGGCTTCTGATCGTTTGGAGGAATACATGGCAGAGAGACTGACAACCGGCAACATCGTGGATGTCCTGTCGGAAGTCGAACATCCCGAGATCGCCAGTTCATTGTTGAAACTGGGAATGCTCAAAGACATCAACTATGACGAGTCAACGGCCGAAGTGTCACTCGTGCTCAGCTTACCGACGCTCGGGATTCCCGAGGCCGTCCGGCGGATCCTTGTCTCCAGCATTGAAGGGGCTTTGTCGGATGCGGGCGCGATCGCGAAGATTGAAGTTGTCGAGATGACCGACGGGGAGCGCATGCATTTCATGTCGATGGCGCAAGAGCACTGGCGGCCGGAACTACGGTAGGGGTGTCGCTCGGGTGGGCGCCGCGGGTCCCAATTACTGTTCTGCGTTCGACTCTTCTTCATCCGGATCGCCCGCAGGGTAGGAAGTAGCTTCTTCGGCCACAACCCAGTAGTGGCCGACCATGTTCCCTTCGTCGGTCACGACGATCTCATACCGCGTGATGGCCTTCTCGTCCTCAACGCGGGACTCACCCCGGACCTTCACCGTCTCAGCGCCGGTCTGCGGATAGAGGCCCGGAACCGGGTTGCCGTGCTTCAGGGTATGCCATTCGTTATCCAGTTCACTGAGCAATTCCCGGTCTCGAGCGTCCTTGTCATTCATAGGCCAATAATGGTCACGAGATCCCGGTGAGCGCTTTTATGTACTGAAGCCGCTCGTAGGATTCCGGATCCCGGCTTGCCGACTGGCTCAATTTTCCCTGGAAGTCTGAGATCGATTTGTACTCCTTGCGCTCCATCCACGCGATCAGCTCATCCCGTATCTGGGTAATGATCTCAAATCCACTTCGGTAGAGTGCGGAGCACATCTGGACTGTGGTTGCTCCGGCAAGCAGCTGCTTAATCACACCATCCGTGGAGTGGACCCCGGTGGAGGCGGAGAGATCGCAACCGACATCACCGCTCAGAATGCTCACCCAGCGCAGGCTCGTGTAGATTTCCTCCGGTGTTGAGAACTGGTAGCCGGGAGCGAGGCTCTCGGCCTCAATGTCAATGTCCATCTGGTAGAATCGATTGAAGAGCACCAGCGCGGACGCTCCTGCTTTTCGGAGCTCGGCGGCGAACTTCGGAAGGCTGGTGAAATAGGGACCAATCTTGACAGCCAACGGAAGGTTAATCTGCCGGCGAACCGCATTCACGATGCGCACGTAACGTTTTTCCACCTCCTCAGGCTCTTCCGATTCGTCCCGCGGCATGATGGCGATATTCAGCTCCACCGCGTCGGCCCCGGCTGCCTGGATCTGTTTCCCGTAGTTGCCCCACCACTTGGAAGTGACGCAGTTCATGCTGGCAATGATCGGTATGTCCACCGCGGCCTTTGCTTCGCCGATGAGGTCCAGATATCGCTGCGGGCCGAGATGCATCCCCATCTGACTGATGTATTGCTCAGCCTCGGGATGCATGGAGAGCTCCAACTCCTGCCCGTCGGTGTCGATGGTTGACTCAATCTGTTCCTCGAAGAGGGACTTGAGAACGATAGCACCGGCGCCGGCTTCCGCAGCTCGTTGTATCCCGCTCACGGTGTTGGTGAGGCCGGAGCTGGAGACGACGATTGGCGTGCGAAGCGTGTGTCCGAGGTATTGAACGGAGATATCGGGCATGGTGACCTGCCTTGCTCAGTGGAAAATTGGAGCAAAATTCAGTATGGTAGCGGCAGTATAATCGAGGACGCTTCGCTGAAGCAAGCAAGGGGTCGTGCCCGAATGGATCGATGGGACATAGTTGTTATTGGAGCCGGTATCGCCGGTGTGTCGGCTGTTCGGACTCTGGCCGAACACGACCTCAGGCGGGTATTACTCCTCAACGGCGAGGATGCGGTACCGTACAAACGCACCAAAGCCAGCAGGTATATAGCCAAGAGATTTCATCCCGAGGAATTTCAGCTCGAAAGCGCAGATTGGTACGCTGATCATGGTGTCACTCTGAGGAATGGCGTCACGGCTTCCGAGCTCAACGTCTCCGAGCGCACGCTCTCCGTCGACGGCGAGGAGATAGCGTTTGACAAGCTCATCCTGGCGACCGGGGCCGAACCGCTCTACCCGAGGGCTATCCGCCCGCACGAGGCGGGCTCATTCTACATTGTTAGAACTGCCGGCGACGTGCAGCGATTGACAGCCGCCGCCAAGACGGCAAAACGAGCGCTGATTGACGGCATGGGCGTTCTGGCGGTTGAGGTGGCTGCCGAGCTCCGGCGAATGGGGCTGCAGGTGACCCTCGCCGGCGCCACACCGCAACTCATGCCGCGGCAGCTCAGCATCCGAAGCGGGGAGATTCTCGAAGAGTTGCTCACGTCCAAAGGCATCAAGCTGCGGTTCCAGGAAGAGATACTTTCGTTCGAGCCGCGCAAGAAGGGCGGGTTCTCGGTCGCGATCATCCGGGACAGCGGAGCCTTTGACCTGGTCGTTTTCTGCATCGGCGTTGCCCCGCGGAAATCGCTCGCGGCTATGGCCGGGATTGAGACAAATCTTGGCATTCTCGTTGATGGATTTCTGCAGACAAGTGCGCCCGGCATATATGCCGCAGGTGATGTCGCCGAGCACGACGGTGGTCACATCACGCACCTGTGGCACGCCGCGGAGTACCAGGGGCGCATCGCGGCTCTGAATGCGATTGGGACGGCAACGCCATTTGACGATCCGCCCTTCCGTCTGAAGAGTGAAGTATTCAACTCCTACTTCTTCAGCATGAATAAGCCGCGGCATCCCTTGGATTTCGGCATTGAGGAGTTCGAGATCAACAGTCGGTACCAGTGTTTCTACTACGAGGAAGACACCGTCATCGGCGCCGTCATGGTGAACGATTCGGATCGTGCAAAGCTCTACGAACAAGCAGTTTGCGAGCGATGGCCCCGGGAACGCGTTCACAACGAACTCTCGCTGTAGTCTGATTCCAAGAGGTCATGGTGCGTACTCCTCTCTTGGTACTCTCAATTCTCATAGCTGTTGCGTCGGCCAGACCGGTGGCCGCCGCCGAACCTTTCCAGGTCGGAGTGCTCCGCGGCCCAACCGCCATGGCGTTTGCGTCGTTGATCAAAGACCCGACGACAGCCGTGAACGGCAGGCCTCTGGAATTTGAGATCTTCCCGTCTCCGGATGTGCTTGTTGCTCGAATTATTGCGGGTGATGTTCAGGCGGCCGCCATCCCGAGCAACCTTGCAGTGCAGTTGTACAACCGCGGAGTCCCGCTTCAGGTTGTCGGGACATTTATCTGGGGTGTTCTCTACATCGTGGGCCCTGCGAGTCCTCTCTCGGATGCCCGGGAAATCTACGCGCCGGGGCGAGGCGCGACGCCGGATCTGGTCCTGCGATACCTCCTCCAGAGCCATGGAATGGAGTCCGACGTCTTCGTCCGGTACGGGTTCGGTCAGGTTGAGCTTGCGCAGCTCCTGATTGCGGGTCGATTGGATTACGCAGTGCTTCCGGAGCCGTTCGTCACACGGGTACTTCTGGCCACCAAGGATCGCGTAATCGTGGCAGACCTGCAGCAGGAATGGTGCGAAGCGACCGGGCAGGCCATGCCGCAGACGGTATTGGTGGCAGTCGGGTCCGTTTCGCCGGATATGCGGGAGGCACTGCTCAGCGCCTTATCCGACAGTGTAGCTCTGCTGACATCGGACCCGACTCAGGTCCTGGCAGAGGTCGAATCACTCGGCCTCGGGCTGGATGCAGAGACTGCAGTCGCCGCCCTGCCGCGTCTCAACCTTCTCGTTGAATCAGGATGGGAGAGCCGGGCTGCTCTCGAGCAGTACTTCACCATTCTGGATCAGTTTGACCCGGCGGCCATCGGTGGGTCGCTGCCCGATGCGAAGTTCTACGGATTCTAACTGCACTGTGCCGAATGGCCGAACGGGCTTTACGTGACCACTATTCGCTTCTCGGTCTCCCACAGGCCGTGGATATTGCAGTAACTCGTTCCGAACAGGGTGCCTGACTCCTTGAATCGTACTGTAGTCTGACACATCGGTTCGGTGAATGCGGCGCCTTCGTTGGCTCCCTTGGCCGATTCACCGTGAGCGGTAAATCGATTCACCGAGATCTGGTGGACAAACTTTTCACTGTCCGGCTTGAAGTGGAGTTCAATCCACGCAATGTGATGCTCGGTCGTATTGGGATGCGCAATTTCCTTGCCGACAGATGCGGTGACAATCACGGGCGTGTCCGCGGTAACACTGTCGGGACAGTCAATGACGGGCGCGTGCTTTTCGGACTTCCAGTCGGCTTGCTGATAGAGATCTCCTATTCCACTCATACCTACTCCTTTGTTCCGCGGGGG
>DAOWMR010000504.1 GCA_030642995.1 Spirochaetales bacterium | reverse complement strand
GTAGACCAGACCGTCCGCGACCAGGGCAGCGAAAACATCGAGAACCGCACCCTCGTACGCCGGGTCCATGGTGAAGTACGGCTGATCATAACTGCCCAGGGTTCCCAGCCGCTGCATCTGTTTGGCTTGGAGAGCCATGAATCGGGAGGCATAGTCGGCGCAGCGCTTGCGAATTTCCATCGTGCTCAAGTCGTGAGCCTCGTCACCCAGTTCCTTCATCACCTTGTGCTCGATCGGGAGGCCATGGCAGTCCCAACCGGGCACAAAATCGACGTCGTAGCCTGCCATCGACCGGCTGCGAACGACCAGATCCTTGAGGATCTTGTTCAGCAAATGCCCCAGGTGAATTGAACCATTGGCGTAAGGGGGGCCATCGTGGAAAACGAATTCTCCCGCCGGGTGTGGGGCCTTCCGGATTGCGGACCCAAGATCCATCTCCTCCCAGCGCTTCTGAAACTCGGGTTCCTTGCGAATCAAACCCGCACGCATGCTGAAGCCGGTCTTGGGCAGGTGCAGCGTTTCGCGATATCGGTCTTTTTTCTTCTCGGTCATAATCACTCCATACGGTCAGTGCCGTCAAAGGCGAGATTCTACACGGAGGATCCTGTGGTGCATAGGCCGACAGCGCGGCCGGCAAGCATGGGAAAGCCGTGGCCTCTGCACCACAGGATCCTAATTGACGCGCTGCGCGCATCACGAATAACAGGTATTTGAGTGAACACCACCTATAGGCCTTGCCGGGGAAAGCCCTCCATCCGCGGATCCTGTATCATCCCGGCCCTACGCCCCCAGGGAATAGAACGGGGCTCAAAATTGTCGGTACTGGCGAGGATCCGATCCTCGGAGGAACCCATGGATAAGAAACGACCCAATCTTCATCGCCGAGACTTCGTCAAGCTGCTGGCCGGCAGTGCTGCCGCAACCGGCTTTTCGATCCCTCTGACCTCATGCGGCCCGAGATCGACAGCAGCCGGCAAACGGGTCATCGTGCTCGGCCTCGACGGCCTCGATCCGACGATGGTCCAGGCGATGATCGACATGGGCCGCGCCCCCAATTTCAAAAAGCTGGCAAAAATGGGCTCGTTCAAACCTCTGGAGACGACGATGCCCGCCCTGAGTCCGGTGGCCTGGTCCTCTTTCATTACCGGAATGAGCCCCGGCGGTCACGGCATCGTCGATTTCACCGTGAGAGATCCCAAAACCTATACGCCCCAGTTCTCAATTTTTGAAAACACACCCCCCGACATCGCCATCAATCTCGGTGACGTCGAGCTTCCGATCAAGGGCGGCGGCCCGGTCTGTCTGCGCAAGGGCACGCCGTTCTGGTCCTACCTGACCGAGAGAGGCATCCCCGCCGTAATCTCCAAGATTCCCACCAATTTCCCGGTCGACGAGACCGCAACCATGGCGATCGCCGGCATGGGAACTCCTGATCTGACTGATTCCTACGGCTCCTTCAGCTATTTCACCTCGGACACATGGGAGCATTATCCCGACATCTCCGGCGGTACAGTGCACTACGTCGAGGTCCGGGACAATCGGGTGGATGCCGAACTCCTCGGTCCGGAAAATGCCTTTGCCTCCCACGACGAGGGCAGCAACGACCCCCACGCCACGAAGGCCAAGGCGCCCTTCACGGTCTACATCGATTCGGAGCGTGACGTCGTCCGCCTGGAGATTCAGGGCCGCACGATCGTTCTCAAAGTCGGCGAGTACTCCGACTGGATTCCGGTCGATTTCGAGCTGATACCCTTCGTCGCCAATGCCCGGGGTAACGCCCGGTTCCTGGTCAAAGAGCTGAAGCCCCATTTCAAGCTCTACGTCACGCCGATCAACATCGACCCCACCGACCAGGCAGCGCCGATAACCTATCCCAAGGAACTCGGCGCCGAGATCGCCCGCGATATCGGGGCCTTCTGGACCAAGGGCCTGCCCTGCGACACCAAGGCCTTCGACTACGGCATTCTCAATGACGGCCAATACGTCAGCCAGGCTGAGATTCTCCTCAGGGAGCGGATGGCGCTGTTCGACCATCTTTATTCCCGCTTCGACGAGGGTCTGTTCTATTTTTACGTCCCCTCGACCGACC
>DAOWMR010000309.1 GCA_030642995.1 Spirochaetales bacterium | reverse complement strand
CTCGACTATGAGATGGCGGCTCAGGTCCACCAGCACCTCAAGACCAAGAACGTCGAGTTCTACCTGCGGGATGGCGTTGCCGCCTTCGAACAGCTGAATGAGGCCGGTGTCGCGAAATCGGGCGCCACAAAATCCGGCGCTGAATGGGTGCCCCCGATCGGCCTCAAGCTGAAGAGCGGTCGAACGATCGACACCGATATGGTCATTCTCTCCATTGGTGTGCGTCCGGAGAGCAAACTGGCTCGCGAGGCAGATATCGAGGTTGGGCGGACCGGCGGCATCAAGGTAAACAAGTACCTCCAGACGAATGACCCCAACATCTATGCGGTTGGTGACGCCATTGAGTTCCCGAACCCGGTCACCGGCGTTCCCGGGATCACCTATCTCGCCGGCCCCGCAAACGAACAGGGGCGAATCTGTGCCGACAACCTGGTGTTCGGGAATGAGAAAACCTACAGTGGATCGATTGCTACCGCCATTGCAAAGGTTTTTGACATCACTGTTGCCTCTACCGGTGTCAGCGAGAAGACCCTCGGCAAGGCCGGTATACGGTACGAATCGATTATCACGCATCTGTCCAATCACGCGGGCTACTATCCGAACGCCATTCCAATGAGTATCAAGCTGCTCTTTGACAAGCGGAGCGGGAAAGTTTTCGGCGCCCAGATTGTCGGGTACGAGGGCGTGGATAAGCGCATTGACCTCATCGCGACCGTCGTGCGACGCGGAGGTACCATTGATGACCTCATCGACATAGAGCACGCGTATGCTCCGCCCTACTCGAGCGCAAAGGACCCGGTGAACATCATCGGGTACGTGGCCGAAAACGTGAAGCTGGGCTTGAGTCGGCATATTCACTGGTATTCAATCCAGGGATGCGATCAATCGGAGTTCCAACTCATCGATACCCGCAACCCCGAGGAGTACGCTGAAGGAACCATTGAAGGGGCGATCAATATCCCGCACTCTGAGATCCGGAATCGACTGGATGAAGTGGACAAGTCACGGAGCGTCGTGGTGTTCTGTGTCGCCGGTCAACGTGCGTACATGGCGGAACGAGTCTTGCGGCAGAACGGGTTTGACGATGTCTTCAACCTTTCCGGGGGCTACAAGACCTACGAATATGCGGTTCAGAAGCAGGGAAACGAGGACATATTCGAGAAAGATATCATCGGTAAGGACGACAGGCTCTATCGGGCGCACAAGTAGTCGGCGCCCGGACGAACCCGTTAGAACGTTCGCACGCTTTCCTTGACGAGATTACAGCCGAGCTCGAACGCCGACAGGTTCGTCTGCCGAAACCGCTCATCAAATCGATCTGAAATGACCTGGCGCATAGCGTCCGGCGAAACAATCGGAATCAGACGAACCAGCGCGCCGAGCATGCACATGTTCAGCGCCTGGATTGTCCCATACTCGGTCATGACCGTCTCGTGGAACGGCAACTGGAACTGCCGTGAACTGATGGTCTTCTGAAGCCGCACGTTATGCGAGTCTACAATGATGATGCCGCCCGGTCTCACGACGCCCGAGAATCGATCGTACGCCTGCTGGCCGAGACAGATGGCGACGTTGGGCTCAAGCACCTTGGGAAACCAGATCTCCGCGTCGGCAATAATCACATCCGAGCGTGCTGCGCCGCCGCGGGCCTCCGGTCCGTACACCTGTGTCTGCACCGCATTGAGCTCACCGTAGTACAACGCGGCTTCAGCGAGTACGATCGCCGCCGTAATCACGCCCTGGCCACCGGTTCCCGAGAAGACGAATCGTTGGATCATGAGAGTACCTTCTCTCGCACGAGCTTGGCGTATGAGTCGCAGTACTCAGGTTCGGATCGGTTGACGAAGACGCCGATTGGAAGAGGAGCTTCCTCCCCGTTGCACGCGCTGTTGATCGGGCCGCTCTCATCCGGCTTAATGGCAACCGTATTGTCCCGGTACCATTCCATCATCTCCACGGCGTCTCCACGGTCGTTCTCGCGTCCGTAGTAGGTAGGACACTGGGAGAGTATCTCGACCACCGAAAACCCATGATGCTTGATGGCGTCCGTGAGAATCCTGGTCATTGCTCTTGCGTGATAGGTCGTTGTCCGTGCGATGTAGGTAGCCCCGGCCGCCCGCGCGAGCGCCACCACGTCAAAGGGTTTACCCACGGTTCCGTAGGGGGCGGTGGAAGCAAGGTCGCCGCAGGCGGTGGTCGGCGAGTACTGACCACCGGTCATGCCATAGGTGGAGTTGTTCATAATGATCGCGGTGATATCAATGTTGCGACGTGCCGCATGGATGAAGTGATTGCCCCCGATTGCGAGCGCGTCTCCATCACCCATGGGAACGAGTACGTTGACCTCCGGCTTCGCGAGTTTCACTCCGGTGGCAAAGGCGAGGGCTCGCCCATGAAGGGTGTGTAACGTGTGGAAATCGGTGTAGCCCTGGATCCTCGAAGAACATCCGATTCCGGATACCATGACCACGTCGTTCTTCTCCATGCCGAGTTTCTCAATTGCCCGAAGGAGACTGTTCAGGACAATTCCGTGGCCGCACCCGGGGCACCAGATGTGCGGCATGAACCGTTTTCGCAAGTAGTCGGTAGCAGCCATGCTACACCCCCTTTCCCTGGATCACGCGGATGAGATTCTTGATGTTGTTGGGTGTGATCATTGCACCGTCCACCCGGTTTGAGAGGAAGACACGGTGCGGACGATCCACGGCCGCCTCTACCTGGTGGACCATCTGTCCCATGTTCATCTCAACAACGACGATGTAGTCGGCGTCCTTGCAGCGCTCACGGATGAGCTCATTGGGAAAGGGCCAGAGGGTCTGAAGCTCGATCATTCCGACGGCCATGCCCACGGCTCGACGGTTCTCCATGATGTGTCGAGCGCTTCGTGCAGTAGCACCGTACGAAATGAGCACAATCTCGGCACCGTCAACGTTGTATTCCTTGTGCCGAACGAGCATTCGCTTCCGATTCTCTATCTTGTGAATGAGGTGATGGATGAGTTCGTCTGCAACGTTGGGCTTGTTGCTCGGGAAACCCCACATATCATGGACGAGCCCGGTGACGTTGTAGCGGTGATCCCCGCCGAAGTTTGACATGGGAAGCCTTCCATCCTCACGAGGAAAGTAGGGGTGATAGTCCACATCACGCGGTACCGCGGTCACGAGGCGTTCAGTCAGCGCAATCTCCCCCTCTTCGGGCATGCGAACTTGCTCGCGCATGTGCGCTACCACTTCATCAATGAGGACCACAACCGGAGTTCGAAATGTCTCCGCGATATTGAAGGCATCGATCACCATTTCAAAGAGATCCTGGTGATTACTGGCTGTCAGGCACACGATCGAGTGGTCTCCGTGGGTGCCCCAGCGAACCTGCATGACATCACCCTGGCTGGAGTGGGTCGGAAGCCCCGTGGATGGACCGCCACGCTGAACGTCAACGATCACGCAGGGAACCTCAGTCATGATTGCGTAGCCGAGGGTCTCCTGCATGAGCGAGAACCCCGGTCCGCTTGTTGCCGTCATGCTTTTCAACCCGGTCAGCGACGCACCAATCACCGCCGCCAGTGATGCAATCTCGTCCTCCATCTGGATGAACGTCCCGCCGACTTGGGGTAGACGCTCACTGAGTCGCTCGGCAATCTCGGTAGACGGCGTGATCGGATAACCCGCAAAGAACCGCATCCCCGCATAGATGGCAGCCTCGGCGCAGACCTCGTTTCCCTGAAGGAAGCGGATGTTGGGCTCGGCTTTCCGCTCGGCATACCGTGTCGGCGCGCTCACGATGCCTCCTCCGTAACGACGACGATGGCAAAGTCCGGGCACCGGATCTCGCAGTCACCGCAGTAAGTGCAGTCGCCTGGCCGTGCCACAATGACCTTGCCGGTGTCATCCAGCTCCAGCACGTTCTTCGGACAGAAGGCAACGCAGATCCCGCAACCCTTGCACCATTCGGTGTTCACTTCGAGGAATTTTCGTCGCGACACAATGTTCGCTCCTTGAATCTTTTACTTGGATGTTTCAGATCGTAGCACAGAGTTGGGAAACCGAGAACAGCCTACCGTATCCGCGCCGTGGCCCTCCGACTTCACCGAGGGCGGCGGTGCT
>DAOWMR010000397.1 GCA_030642995.1 Spirochaetales bacterium | reverse complement strand
GGATATCCAGGCCGCGTTCGAGCGTGGATTCGTTCCCGGATCGTCGTAGTAGTTCCGACCGGGACTCTCGGACCTGTAGTCCGTCTGGTAGAGTTTCACCTCTTCAAGATGGCTACCGGAATTCAGCAGAGTAATCGTTCCGGAGTGAACCCCACCCGGTTGCAGTTCCACTTCATGCGAGAGAGCCCCGTGCACGCTTACCTCTGCCGCAACCGACACCGGGAGAAAGATGCTCGCCGCCAGAGCCAACAGAAATCGAGTACAGAATTTGATTCCGGTGGGCCTGGTTTCCATGATTGGTACCACTAGAGATTATCGGTTATCGTGTAGGTGACTGTAGTCGAGTAGGAACCCGATGGTACGCCGGCACCGGCAAATTCGCCGTTGGTCCTGAATTGGAGGGCGACGTCCCTGGGATTGCCGGTTCCGGTGAAAAACGATGTGTCGGTAGTTGTTATTTCCTGATAGGCCGTCCCGCCGCTGATCGTTGTGCCGCCGGTGCCGTCGGAAGTCCGGCGCACGTAGACGAGAATAGACGAGTGCCAACTCGTATCCGCTCGACTCACGTCAACGCGCCAGTTCCCTATCGCATTTGAAATGCGTATTTCCTGTTCCGCGGCCGCACTCTCTATGTCGGCAGCAAAGTCACTTCCAGCGAGACCAGTGATGTCGGCGACGCCGAGATCCAGAATCCAGTCCGAATTGTTGTTCAGTCTTAGTCGCAGAGGCGGGGCAAACACCATTGACGCGGGCAATGCAATGAGCAAAATGAGCCAAACCGAACGTTTGAGCGTCATCGCGGATAACCCTTATCCATCTCCGCGGTCGCGGTGAGCAAAAGAGAATACGGGAGGGCGTTCACCACCCTCCCATACTTTGAACCAGTGAAATTACGGTCCGATTGTAAACGTAACGGTAATCGTTGTAGCGGCTGCCGTGGACACAATCGTGGCTGGATCAATCACAAGCGTGTAGTTCAACCTCGGAGCGTTGGCGGCCCCCGCAATCCGACCACTCGCAGTGCTGGCGATGGCCGTGATGATGTCATGACTCGCGAGGTCGTCCAGCGTGACCACAGCCGTTGGGGTACCGCTGGTGGTACCCATATTGTCAACCACCAACTGAAGGTCCGTGCCAACCGGCATCCCGCCGGCCGTGATCTGCGCGCTCACCTTCTGAGGGGATGCCACCGGCGTGACAACCGTATAGAACAGATCTTTGCTGTTGTTTGTATCTCCCTGCGGATCATCACCCGGCAAGACCGGTGCGGTCACTGACAGCGTTATGGTCGTGTCATCGCTCAAGTCGATTACCACGAAACCTGTAATGTTGATGTCGATGTCGTGCGCGTCGGTTTGCGCAAACCCCACCGCGGCGCCTGCGAGCAGCACTACCAGAACAAAAATACCCGTTCGAAAAAATCTCATCCTACCCTCCTGAGTGTTCCCGGCGCATACGCGCCGGCGTCTGTTCACGTTTTTTGCTCAGACTTTTCCGCCCACTTCGTTTCCCCGCAAACATAACCCAGTAGACGTATCGGATTGTATCTCCATAAAATCCACAATTCCAATTTTTTCTCGACTTTTTTTGGCGGTGCAATCCGGTCAATGGTGGCCCTCTGAAAGGAGTCGCGATGAACCTGTGTGCCAAGCCGGCAAATCTCACTCAAGCCCTTTCATAACATAGGGTTACACCGTCGATGTTGAATCTGAACACGACCCCGGCATGGATCGCAACCGAATCAATCATGGAGGCCGTTGGCATTGATGCTCGCTCGGCCTATACTCGACCACTGCCAGGGTGGGTCAATTCTCAACCGGCAAAGTGGGTCAATTATTGAGCGGCGGTAACAGGAGGCCTCCGCTCCGACTCTCTCGCTCTTGACACCGATTTCACATACAAGAGTGAAGATATCACGGTCCACGCGAGCACCTTCGTTCGGTTCGATGGCGACGCTAACCTTGTCCTTGTCGGAGACTGAGGATACGAAGGATGTTTTGCCGTAGAAGAGTAGGTCGTTGCCTGACGAACTGGACTGTGTTCAGTGAGTATCATTCAGAGAGTGCCGCGGAGCATTGATCGCACAATGCTGATCGATGCTGCAATGAAGGCAAACAGAACCGCCTGAGACGACCTGTACGATCGCGGGCGAACCAACGAATCCCACTTACCGGTAGGCCTCCCGACGGTGCGCCACCCGCAAGACCAATATTGTCACCTCGCTTTGGCGAAGCTCGTAGATGATCCTGTAGTCTCCCTCACGCACACGCCAGAGGCCGGAGAATTCCCCCTTCAAACGGGTGCCGGCGGCAGGATTTTCTCCGAGGCCATCGATCCGCTTCACAATACGGCGCCGGGTGATTGCATCGAGCTTGCCGATGGCCCTGAGCGCACTACTCTTGATCAGGATCGAGTAACGCAGACCTCACCTCCTCCCAATTGAGGACTTCGTCTGCTGGGTCCCGCAATGCATCGATCGCCGCCGCCAGATCCTGATAGTCCTCCAGGTAGAGTTCGATCGCTTGACGCACGATCTCTGCACGGGTGCGCCGGAGCGATCGCGCCGCTTTGTCCAGCTCTTCAATCATTTCATCGGGAAGGCGAGCTGTTACCTGACTCATTCAATTCTCCTGAGCCCAGTATCCGGTGACATCGGATGACTGTCAAGTGATGTCAACGATTTCGTGTGTTGTTTCCGCCTTGACAAGTCGGCATCCGGGAATCACCAACAACGACCAGTAGAGCGCCCTACTCCGACAGAAACTGGATACCAAAACGCTCTATGATGCGGAGATAAAAAAGCCTGGCAATGGGACGATCCTCACTGCGTTCGGGTAGTCCTGGAGTTTCGCGGACGAAACTCCATTCCTTCAAACACGTGGGAGCGTGGACAAACCACGGAGTGGTTTGTCCCGAAGTTCCACATTCGTGGAACTTCACGGGTTCGCTGCACTGCTCTGTGTTTCGGGCATAAAAAAAGCCTGGCAATGACCTACTCTCCCACGGCTGTATGCCGCAGTACCATCGGCGCGGGCGGGCTTAACTTCCGTGTTCGGAATGGGAACGGGTGGATCCCCGCCGCTATGGTCACCAGACTAAAGATACTTTATAGG